>JAADIP010000145.1 GCA_013151275.1 Calditrichota bacterium
ATTACGCATTACGCATTACGCATTACGCATTACGCATTACGCATTACGCATTACGCATTACGCATTACGCATTACGCATTACGATTACCGGAAAATCCGCTTAACCCTTAACCCTTAACAAATTATGGAAAAATGAAACAACTTAAAATCGTAAAAATCGGCGGAAACATAATTGACGAGCCGGAAAAGTTAAAGGCGGTATTAAACGCTTTCGCCCGACTGAACGAACCGAAAATTCTGGTTCACGGCGGCGGAAAAAAGGCTACCGAAATCAGTAACCAATTAGGAATAGAAAGCCGGATGGTCAACGGACGGAGAATAACCGACGAGCAAACACTAAACGTCGCGATAATGGTTTACGCGGGATTGCTGAACAAAAACATAGTCGCCGTTTTACAGAGTCTGGGAGAGAACGCCATCGGATTAAGCGGGAGCGACGGAAATGCGATTACCGCGATTAAACGTCCCGTTACGGAAATCGATTTCGGCTTTGCCGGAGATATTGTGCGGGTTAATGACGAGTTGGTGAAAAAGCTGCTCGATTTAAAACTGATCCCTGTTTTTTGCGCCATAACCCACGACGGCAGGGGGCAGTTGCTCAACACCAACGCCGATACCGTTGCCACCGAACTGGCTATCGCCATGAGTAAATTTTTTAATGTGCAATTGATTTTTTGTTTTGAAAAAGCGGGCGTTTTAGCGGATGTAAACGACGATCGCTCTGTTGTTGAAAAATTAACCCTTAAAGAGTACGCGCAGTTGCGGCAAAACCGATCGGTTACCGACGGAATGATTCCCAAGCTGGATAACGCCTTTCAAAGTTTGCGTAAAGGCGTGCAAAGCGTTCATATCGTTAATCATCTGAATTTACGAAACGTCGAAAATAACATTAAATCCGCGGGAACCGTGATAACGCTGGAGTAGAAAAGAATGATCGAAATTAAGACATTGACAAAAGAAGCTATTGAATTGTTGCAACAACTGATCGCAACGCCTTCGTTTAGCGGAGAAGAAGAGAAAACGGCTGACCTGATCGAGCGGTTTCTTGCCGATCACGGCGTGCAGACCAGACGCATTTTTAACAACATCTGGGCGGTTAATAAGTATTTTGATCCGCAGAAACCGACCATCCTCTTAAATTCGCATCACGATACGGTGAAGCCCGTGGAGGGATGGACCTGCGATCCGTTTACGCCTCATCTTAAGGACGGAAAGCTGATCGGATTGGGCAGCAACGATGCGGGCGCTTCTCTGGTTTCGCTGTTATCAACCTTTGTCTTTTTTTACGAACAAGCGGATCCGGAATACAATTTAATAGTCGCCGCAACCGGAGAAGAGGAGAGATCGCGTCCCGAAGGCATACAATCGGTTTTGCCGGAAATAGGAGCCGTCGATTTAGCAATTGTGGGCGAACCGACAGGAATGGAAATGGCTGTCGCCGAAAAGGGATTGATGGTTCTGAGATGCCGCGCCCACGGAATTGCCGGGCACGCAGCCAGAAATTTGGGAGAAAACGCCATTTTGAAAGCCTTAAAAGATATCGAATGGTTCAGCGGTTTTCAATTCCCGAAAGTATCGCCGGTGCTCGGTCCGGTGAAAATGACGGTTACAATGATTAAAGCCGGCGAATTGCACAATGTGATTCCCGATCGATGCGATTTTACGGTGGATATCCGGACTACCGAAGCCTATACTCACGAAGAGATTCTGGAAACCGTTAAACAGAATATTTCCGGTGAAATTGTAAAGACTTCTCTGAGCTTAAAACCGTCTTCGATCGATGAGAATCATGTTCTGGTGCAAACTGCGAAAAAGATGGGAATCAAAACTTTCGGATCGCCGACGCTCTCGGATCAGACCTGGATAGACGCTCCCTCGGTGAAGATGGGTCCAGGGCGATCGGAACGTTCGCATACCGCGGATGAGTTTGTGTACCTGAGCGAAATCGAAGAAGGAATTCCTCTGTACATCGAATTGCTCGGACGCTTGTTGGTAAAGGCGTGAAGAGGTTATTTTACCTTATTCGTAACAATTGAAAACGTTTAATTAAATCAATCGGAAAATATCCATGTCCAAAAAACTTTGGAAAAAAAAGGAGACCTTGGATCGGGAGATCGAACAGTTTACCGTGGGTAAAGACCGCGATCTGGACTTGCTTTTGGCTGAGTGGGACGTGATCGGTTCATTGGCGCATGTGACCATGCTGCAAAAGGTCGGTTTGGTCTCGGATGCCGATTATCGGCTGCTGCGGGAAGGGCTGAAAGAAATCTACCGCGCCGTTCAAAATGGTCGGTTTAAAATAGAGGAAGGCGTGGAGGACGTGCATTCGCAGATCGAACTTTTACTCACTCGAAAACTGCCCGAAGCCGGAGCCCGTCTGCATACCGGACGTTCGCGCAACGATCAGGTTCTGCTGGATATTCGTCTTTTTACCAGAGCGCAATTGCGGGAAATCGTTAAAGAAGTTCAGGGACTCTTCAAGGTCTTTATCGGTCTGAGCGAACAGTACAAAAATGTCTTGATGCCCGGTTACACACATTTTCAGGCGGCGATGCCGTCGTCTTTCGGATTGTGGTTTGGGGCGTACGCCGAAAGTCTGGTGGACGACCTGATTCAACTGCGGGCTGCTTATCGGATTGTGAATAAAAATCCGCTGGGCTCCGCCGCCGGATACGGATCTTCTTTTCCGTTGGATAGAACGTTAACCACAAATTTGCTGGGTTTTGATGGGCTGAATTACAATTCCGTTTACGCGCAGATGGGACGCGGACGCACCGAACGTGTTGTCAGCGAAGCGTTGGGCGGCATCGCGGAAACGTTAAGCCGGTTCGCCGCGGACATGGTTTTATTCATGAGTCAGAACTTCGATTTTGTGCGCTTTCCCGAATCGATTACCACCGGCTCCAGCATCATGCCGCACAAAAAGAATCCCGATATATTCGAAATATTGCGCGCGCGGTGCAACCGCATTAAGGCATTGCCCAATGAAATAAAACTGTTGACGACAAACCTGCCTTCGGGTTATCATCGGGATTTACAGCTAATCAAAGAGCGTTTTTTACCGGCTCTGTCGGAAACGCGGGACTGCCTGAAAATTCTGCAGAAAGTGCTGCCCGAAATTCGTATGCAGGCAAACATTCTTGAAAATGAAAAATATCAATACGTTTTCAGCGTCGAAGCGATCAACCGTCTGGTGCAAAAGGGCGTTCCGTTCAGGGAGGCTTACCACCGGGTGGCAAAGCAAATAGAAAACAATGAATTTAAGAAACCGCAAGACCTTAAATACACGCACGAAGGAAGCATCGGGCGTTTGTGCAACGAAGAAATCGACGGCATGATGGGCGAGGTTTTGCGGGAATTTGATTTTTCAAAATGGGAAAAGGCGATCGAGGATTTAATCAAAAATTAATCAACAACGGGGAGGGATATGCAATCATCGGGTTTGTACGATTTTAAAAATGAACACGATGCCTGCGGATTGGGCTTTATTGTAAACATCGACGGTAAAAAGAGTCATTCCATGATAAATGACGGGATTACCATTTTGTGTAATCTGGAGCATCGCGGCGCGGTCGGCGGCGACCACAAAACCGGCGACGGAGCGGGAATGATGCTGCAAATTCCGCATCGCTTTTTCAAAAAGGCGCTGAATTTCGATCTTCCCGCGGAGGGGACGTACGGCGTCGGGTTTCTGTTTTTACCGCCTGAATCCGACGACGAAGCCCGAAAAATGGTCGAGCGGGTCGTCAGCAAAGAAGGAGGAAAAATCTTAGGATGGCGTAAGGTGCCCGTCAATCCCGATGCTCTCGGCGATTTCGCGCGGAATTCCATGCCCGCGTTTTGGCAGGTTTTTCTGCTTTTTGATCAATTCAAAGGCGAAGCCCTGGAACGCAAATTTTTTATCCTCAGAAAATGTCTGGAAAACGAAGCGAACCGGCGCGGATGGAGCATGAACGATTTTTACGTTTCCTCGCTTTCTTCAAGAACCGTTGTGTACAAGGGCATGTTTGTCTCCACGCAATTCAAGAGTTTTTATCCCGATCTGAACGATCCCGCTTTCGAGAGCGCTCTGGTCATGGTTCATCAGCGGTACAGCACCAATACCTTTCCCTCGTGGTCTATGGCGCAGCCTTTTCGTTTTATTGCGCACAACGGTGAAATCAATACCCTGCGCGGCAATATCAACAAAATTCAGGATCGGGAATACACGCTTTCTTCGCCGCTGATCGGTTCGGAAATTAAAAAGATTTTTCCCATAGTAAATCCCAATGCCAGCGATTCCGCCTGCTTTGACAATGTGTTCGAATTGCTGGTGATGGGCGGGCGCAGCATGGAACACGCCATGATGATGATGGTTCCCGAAGCCTTTGGTCTGCAATACCATATCAGTCTCGATTTACGCGCTTTTTACGAATACCACATGACCATAATGGATCCCTGGGACGGACCCGCAGCGCTGATATTCAGCGACGGCATTAAAGTGGGCGCTTATCTCGATCGTAACGGTTTGCGCCCGGGGCGTTATGTGATTACCCGCAGCGGAAAGGTCATTTTAGCTTCCGAAACCGGAGTGCTTCCCGTTGATCCCGCGGATGTGCTGGAAAAAGGACGCTTAATGCCCGGAAAAATGTTCCTGGTAGATACCCGGCGCAAGCGGGTGATTAAGGATAAGGAAATCAAGGCGTCGGTTTCGCGGTGGAAACCCTATCGCCGCTGGCTGGCGGAAAACAAAATCGAATTAAAGGGACTGTTCCAGATTCCTTACCGCATGCGGCTGGACAAAGAGCGCCTGTTAGAAAGACAAAAGGTCTTTGGCTATACGCTGGAAGATATAAAGATGATTCTGCTGCCCATGGCGCAAAACGCTCAGGAGCCGGTGGGTTCAATGGGGAACGACGCCGCCCTGGCTGTGCTTTCGCAAAAGCCGCAGTTGCTGTACAACTATTTTAAGCAGCGGTTCGCGCAGGTTACCAATCCGCCCATCGATCCCTATCGTGAAAATTTGGTAATGTCGCTTTCCAGTTGGGTGGGGCGGCAAAAGAATATTCTTGAAGAGACGCCCGAGCATTGCCGTCAGCTTAAACTTTCGCACCCTGTTTTGACCAATGAAGACCTCGAACGTTTGCGCGGAGCCAATATTAAGGGCTTAAAGGTTACCACGGTTCCCATGCTGTTTGAAGCGCGGGAAGGCTCGCTCGAAAATGGGCTGGAACAACTCTGCCTCGCGGTCGAAAAAAAGGTGGACGCGGGTTATTCCGTTGTGATTATGAGCGATCGCAATATCACCGAACACAGCGCGCCCATTCCGGCTTTACTGGCAACGTCAACCGTGCATCACTATTTGGTGCGCAAGGCAAAACGTCATTTAACCGCGCTTATTCTGGAAACAGGCGAAGCGCGCGAAGTTCACCATTTTGCCACGCTGATTTCGTTCGGAGCCAGCGGAATCAATCCCTATCTGATTTTTGAGACAATCTACAATTTAAAGCACAAGGGGTATCTGCCGGAAGATATTTCTCTGGAAACTGCGAGTATGCATTTTATTACGGCTGTTAATAAAGGTCTGTTAAAGGTCATGTCCAAAATGGGAATTTCCACCCTGCGCAGCTACCGCCACGCCGAAACATTTGAAGCCATCGGGCTTTCCAAAGAATTTGTGGAGAAGTATTTTCCGGGAACCTTTTCCCCGATCGGAGGAATAGGTTTAAGGGTGGTGGAAGAAGAGACCCTGCGCCGCCACGCTCAGGCTTTTAATAAATCGGACGGACAATCAACCTCTCAGCTTCCTTCGGGCGGAGACTACTCTTACCGCCGTCAGATCAAGGAGCATCTGATGTCGCCGGAGGCTGTGGTTCTGCTGCAAAGAGCCGTGCGCGAGGGAAACTACGAACTTTTCAAACAATACACGCGGGAAGTTGACGGCAACAGCCGCAAACTCTGCACGCTGCGCGGATTGTTCAAAATTAAAAAGCGCGCGCCCGTTCCTTTGGACGAGGTTGAAGAGGTCGATTCCATCGTCAAGCGGTTCGTCACTTCCGCCATGTCGTTCGGTTCCATCAGTAAAGAAACCCACGAAACGCTCGCTTTGGCTATGAACCGGCTCGGGGCAAAAAGTAATTCGGGCGAGGGCGGAGAAGATGAAGAACGCTTTAAACCCTTGCCCAACGGCGATTCGCTCAACAGCAAGGTTAAGCAGGTGGCTTCGGCGCGATTCGGCGTTACCATCAATTATCTGATTAACGCGGAAGAGCTGCAAATCAAAATCGCGCAGGGAGCGAAACCCGGCGAAGGCGGGCAGTTACCCGGATTTAAGGTTAATTCCGTTATCGCCAGAGTGCGCCACTCCACGCCGGGAGTGATGCTCATTTCGCCCCCGCCGCATCACGACATCTATTCGATCGAGGATCTGGCGCAGTTGATTTCCGATCTGAAACACGCCAACCGTCAGGCGCGCGTCTCGGTGAAATTGGTTTCCGAAATGGGCGTGGGAACAGTGGCTGCCGGGGTCGCCAAAGCAAAGGCGGATATGGTTCTGATCAGCGGTTACGACGGCGGGACGGGAGCTTCGCCGCTTTCTTCCATCAAACACGCCGGATCGGTCTGGGAAATCGGTCTTGCCGAAACGCAGCAGGTGTTAATGCGCAATAACCTGCGGGATCGGATTCGCGTGCAAGTCGATGGACAATTGCGTACGGGAAGAGACGTTGTTATCGCGGCTCTTCTGGGCGCCGAAGAGTTCGGATTCGCCACAGCAGCCCTGATTTCATTGGGATGCGTTATGATGCGCAAATGCCATTTGAACACCTGTCCGGTGGGCGTGGCTACTCAGGACGAACGCCTGCGTAAACGATTTAAAGGTAAGCCCGAACACGTAATGAACTTTATGCGCTTTATCGCCCGCGAAGTGCGCGAATACATGGCAGAAGCGGGATTCAGAACAATTGACGAGATGGTGGGAAGAACCGATCTTTTGGATGTTGACGAGGCGCTGCACCATTATAAATCGCGCGGACTCGATCTTTCGAATATCTTTTATGACGATAAGCAGTTTAGCGGGCGCGCTCGTTACTGCATTGGTAAACAGGAGCACGATTTTTCCCGCACCCTCGACGATAAAATTCTGCCGCAGGTAAAAGAAGCCTTTGAACGGAAAAAACCGGTTCGGCTGGAAATGCCCATTCACAATTTTAACCGCACAACCGGGGCTACGCTGAGTTCCGAAGTGGCGAAACGTTTCGGATCGGAAGGGCTTCCCGATAACACCATTCGGATCAGATTCCACGGTTCGGCGGGACAAAGTTTCGGAGCGTTTTTAGCGCGCGGCGTCACCTTTGAGTTGGAGGGCGACGCCAATGACTATGTGGGCAAAGGATTGAGCGGAGGCAGAATCATTATTCGTCCGCCGAAAAAGTCCGCTTTTTTGGCGCAGAATAATGTAATCAGCGGAAACGTGAATCTGTTCGGAGCCACCGGCGGAGAAGTTTTTATCAACGGAATGGCGGGTGAACGGTTTTGTGTGCGCAACAGCGGAGCAGTGGCTGTTGTGGAAGGCGTGGGCGATCACGGCTGCGAATATATGACCGGCGGACGGGTGATTGTTCTCGGAAAAACCGGAGTAAATTTTGCGGCTGGAATGAGCGGCGGAATAGCCTTTGTGCTGGATGAAAATCAATTGTTTGACACGCGCTGCAATCTGGAAATGGTGGACATCGAAGGCGTAAGCGAAGAAGACGATATTCGCTTCTTGAAAAAATACATTTCCGAACATTTTGAATACACCAAAAGTCGGCTGGCGGATCACATTTTGCAAAACTGGGAAGAATACTTGCCGTTTTTTGTGAAAGTGATGCCCATCGATTACCGCCGCGCGCTGGAGAGAATGGAAGAGCTGCGTTTCAGGGAAGAAGGCAAAGTGAGTGTGACAGAGGAGGTGTACACCTGATGGGAAAGGCAACGGGATTTTTGGAGTATCGGCGACAAGATTACAGGGAATTACCGGTTGAAGAACGGATTAAAAATTATCAGGAATTTATAATTTTGCCCGATCCGGAGGAGTTGTGCGTTCAGGGCGCGCGCTGCATGGAGTGCGGAATTCCGTTCTGTCAGTCTTCGTACGGCTGTCCCGTGGCAAATTTGATTCCCGAATGGAATGATCTGGTCTATCGCAATCTGTGGAAAGAAGCCTACGAGCGGTTGGAGATGACGAATAATTTTCCCGAGATTACGGGCAGAGTCTGTCCCGCGCCGTGCGAGTCAGCCTGCACGCTGTCTATCAACGACAGTCCGGTGACCATTAAACAGATCGAATTAGCAGTTATCGAGCGCGCCTTTCAGGAAGGCTGGGTAGAGCCGCGACCGCCGCGCCGTTTGAGCGATAAAAAGGTAGCGGTCATAGGTTCGGGTCCGGCGGGTTTAGCCGCCGCCCAGCAGCTAAGGCGATTGGGACACGAGGTAACGGTTTACGAAAAATCGCCTAAAATCGGCGGATTACTGCGTTACGGAATTCCCGATTTTAAACTGGAAAAATGGATTATCGACAGAAGGATTCGTTTAATGGAACTGGAGGGGGTGACTTTTGAAACCAACACCGAAATCGGATTCGATATTTCGGCGCGCTACCTTCGCAAGGCGTTTGACGCGATGGTAATTACCACCGGAGCCGGGATTCCGCGGGATTTGAACGTTCCGGGACGCGAGCTGCAGGGGATCCATTTTGCCCTGGAATATTTGACGCAGTCCAATCTTTTTGTGGACGGAAGTCTCAACGGCGTGCAGCGCATCAACGCCGAAGGCAAAACGGTTCTGGTGATCGGCGGCGGCGACACGGGCTCCGATTGCGTCGGAACGGCAATTCGTCAGGGAGCGGAAAAGGTTTATCAGTTTGAAATTTTACCGAAGCCCCGCGAGTGGAAAGAACCGTGGAATCCGGAATGGCCCTTTTTGCCCAATATTTTAAGAACCTCTTCTTCGCAGAGGGAAGGGTGCGAACGTGAATGGAGCGTTTTGACTAAAAAGTTCGAAGGCGATAACGGACGGGTAAAACGCGGACATTTCGCGCGGGTGCGCTGGGAAGGCGATCCCCCGAAAATGACTGAAATCCCGAAATCCGAATTTTCTTTGGATATCGATTTGGTTCTGCTGGCAATGGGATTTGTTCACGTGCAGCACGGACCTTTACTCGAACAGTTAAAGATCGAATTTGACGAGCGCGGAAACATCAAAACGGATGACGAATACGAAACCTCGGTGGAGGGAGTGTTTACCGCGGGCGACGCCAATACGGGCGCTTCGCTGGTGGTTAAAGCCATTTATCACGGTCGTCAGGCGGCTGAATCGGTTCACCGCTATTTAAAAAAACAATAATTTCTTTCGGAGGTAAGAATAATGTCCAAAAATAAAAACATGGCAATTTTGGGAGCGGGAAATTTAGGAATGGCGATTGCCAAAGGTCTGTACCAGTCCGGCGAGTACAAAACGGAGAAGATCACTTTAACCCGGCGGCACATCGAGCGTCTGCAAGAATTCGATCGTCTGGGTTTTAAAATACAAAAAGACAATAAGAAAGCGGTCGGGCAATCGGATATTCTGATCATCACGGTGGAGCCGCAGCAAATAAACAACCTGCTCGAAGAAATAAGTCCGGTCATTGATCCCAAACGTCATGTTTTGATCTCTTGCGTTACCGGGGTGTCGATTAATCAGATTCGCGAGCGTTTAGGGAAAGAGGCTGTGATAGTCCGTTCCATGCCCAACACAGCCATCGCCATTCGGCAGTCAATGACCTGTCTGGCGTCCGAAAAGGGCAACGGAGAAGCGTTAAAAATGGCGGAGGAAATTTTTTCGACTGTCGGTAAAACCTTAGTGATCGACGAGGAGCAGATGGCAGCGGCAACGGCGTTAAGCGCCTGCGGAATTGCATTTTTTCTGCGGGCAATCCGGGCGGCTTCGCAGGGCGGAATAGAAATCGGGTTTCATTCGGATAAAGCCATATTGATCGCCGCGCAAACGGCTTTGGGATCAGCCGAATTACTTTTGAAAAATCACTCGCATCCCGAGGCGGAAATCGATCGGGTAACAACTCCGCGCGGAATCACGATTTCGGGATTAAATCAAATGGAATACGAAGGATTCAGCTCGGCGATGATCCGCGGAATAGTGACTTCGTGGGAAAAAGCCGGTAAATTGTACAAGGAATAGACTGCAAACTGCGCTGTAGAGATCGGTTCCGATATGCGGCGACCGGAGTTCATTGGAATTTGGCGTATTGATTGGAATTGTTCGGAAGAGAATCCTGCGTGAATAATTCGGGATAAAAAAAAAGCCCCGCAAAATTGCAGGGCTTTCAAAGTTTTCAAAGAAACATTTTTTACCAGGAACGTGAATTGCGATAGCCGCCGCCACCGCCTTGTCCCTGACGATTGCCGGAACGTTCGCCGCGCGGACGAGCTTTATTCACAACCAATGTTCTGCCGTCTAATTCGGTGGAATTGATTCCCTCGATAGCTTTTTCAGCTTCTTCTTGAGAATCCATGGTAATAAAACCGAATCCACGAAGTTCGCCAGAATACTGGTCCTTCAACAATTTAACTTCTGAAACTTCGCCGTATTCCTCAAAAAGGCTACGGACTGTCTGTTCGTCTGTGGTTCTTGGAATGTTTCCAATGTAAATGTTCACAGTAAAACTCCTAAAAAATTAATGAAAATAAAATAAATTAAATAATTCGAACAAAAATCAATTGGAAAATTACCTTTAAAGAAGCAAATAAAATCTTCTGGCAGGTTAATTCCTATACGATCTGACGAATTAACTGAGCTAAAGCTACGGAATAAAAATTGAGATTCCAAATATAATTTTAAAAAAAAGTAAAAAAGAACAAGAAAACCCTATTGCAAAGGCGGAAGAACGGATCGGAACAGGCGGGAAATAAGGCTTTACGGCTTCAGCTCCCGTGCGGCAAAGACACTTTCTTTCATTATTCTTATTCAAGGACAGAATTTATCTTAACACGGATTCCGGATTTAAGTAAAACCTTAGTGCGTACACTCTAAAAAGGTCGATAATTGTCATTTCGAGGAGCGCAGCGACGAGAAATCTTTTGTTTTTATTGGAGTTATAAGATTTCTCTCTACGTTCGAAATGACAGAACACGGATTTTGGAGCGGAGTCGGATAAATAGAAAAGGTGAAGATATTTCGATTAGTATTGATTTGATTTTTTACTTAAAAGCTCTATATTTTTGTAATAGTTAATTTAAATAGAATGTAAATAATGAATATGTTATGTTTAAAGAAAGAGGAAGAACTTAAGATGAGCACAAAAGAAATTTTAGAGAAGGCTTTGAGGCTCAAGCCGGAAGACCGCCTTATGCTTGTCGAAGGTCTGATAAAGAGTCTCGATGAGCCGGATAAGAAACTTGATGATATCTGGGCGGAAGAAGCCGAAAAGAGGCTCAGGGCGTATAGAGAAGGGAGATTAGAGGGCATTCCGATGGAGGAGATATTCAAGGAAAAATGATGCGCGTAATATTCACAAGATATGCGAAGTTAGAGCTGGAAGACGCCATCCGTTACTATGAACTTGAGTATTCCGGACTTGGGAAAAGATTCAGGAGGAAGTAAAAAGTGCTGCGCTACGGATTACCCGCGCTTTTTTGAGTCTTTACGCTGATTGCAAAAAGTCTGATAAGCTGATTTGCAAGATTAAATGACGGACTATGATGTAAAAAAATAGTAGAGAGAATTTCAATGAACGATAAATTATTCCAAGAACTTTTGGAAAGCGTAAAACAGGGCGGCGGAATTATTCGCGGCGAAAAAAAGCCGAGTCGCGAGTTCGATTTTAAGAATCCCGACGTAAAGTCGATCAGAAAAAAATACGGTTTGACGCAGAATAAATTTGCTCAACTTCTCGGAATCAGTACGGCTACGTTACGCAACTGGGAACAGGGCAGAAGAAGACCGGAAGGACCCGCCAGAGTATTGTTGCTGATCGCGGAAAAACATCCGGAAGTTGTTTTAGAGTCGGTTTACCAATCCCCAAAATAAAAACCTTCCGAATTTTCGGCTCGGGCGCTCACAAAATAAGGTATTGAATATCGAACGGGTGCAAAAAAAGGACCGTCAAATTATGCATACAAATAATTTTTTGCATGCAGATAAATTCAACAGTAATATTTGTGCTTCTTGTCCTTTTGAAATTAGGTGTTAATCTTATCACCTGTTGCGCTTACTGTTTTGATTAAGGATGAGAATAATATGAATTGGCTCCACCGGAAACTGTCAAGTCCCTCCGGTAACCAATGACGGTTTTGTAAGGCAGATAATAGTCAGGCGGAACATGATACTTCGCGTTTACATAAAGCAAAGTTGCTCCGACCGGGAGATGGTGGTATCAGACATCGACGCTCGGGTAAGAGAAGTCGGCAAAGTAACCGAACGACAATCGGAAGCATATTGGAAAATGCCGGAATTGACCGAAGAGAGATGGGTATTCACGCCGTTTATGGATCCGGATGTTGCATTTTCCAGGCTAATGGAAATACTCGGAAGCAATTGGCGGAGCTATGATGATTCCGCTGTTCTCAGCGAGATGACTGACGGCAAATTCATCCATCATGGCATTCGCGATATCTTTCTGGAAGTGGAATATATCGATCGTGGACGTAAAGCCGGGGTGCTGCCCCGGTTCAAACAGAATCAGGAGGTAGTTATAGCCGCGGTTAAAGGATCGCTGGCTCCCTACGCAGGACGGCGCGTTAAAATAATAGGTCATGCCTTTAACCGCGGGGAAAAAACCTGGGAATACGCTATTGAGATAGATAATGAAGCAGAGGTGCTGACTGCAGAGGAGCGCGATCTGAAACCACTGAGAAGCGGTTGAATATCGTGGCTTGTGATTGTCAATCTGATACAAAATAAGCCCTTAAGCATTGAATGCATGCCAAAAGCACAACGCCGAATTACGATAAATTTTATAGCCTCGATTCAAATCCTGTTTAATATCGAAAAAAAATTGGCTTAATCTTTTTTAGTTGTTAATATTAAACAGATGTTTTTTTGATAAAACAATGTGGGTAAATCGGGTGTTTTGTATGAAATAATAATAACAACGATATTATATGTCTTTATCATCAAAGAAAAACAATATGTTTGACAACGGGGAAAAACAAGTTCTTCCTTTGAGAACAAAATTATACATGCCGCCCCTGAGACCGACTTTAGTCCCCAGGCAGCGTTTGATCGGAAGACTGAATGAGGGAATGTATAATAAACTTATTCTCATTTCCGCTCCGCCCGGTTTTGGGAAAACAACTCTTTTATGTGAATGGATCCGTCAAAGTAAAATACCCGTTGCCTGGCTTTCGTTGGACAGGAGCGACAACGATCCCGTACAATTTCTCATCTATATAATCGCCGCGCTTAAGACGATTGAAGAGAATATCGGAGATGCTGCTTTATCGATTCTGAACTCGCCCCGCCAGCCGGCTTTGGAGGCGGTTCTCACGAGCATTATTAATGATATTACCGCCATTCCGTACGACTTCGTTTTGGTTCTCGACGACTACCATTTGGCGGACACCATACCGATCCATAACGCCCTTACTTTTCTGATCGATCATCTGCCGTTACAAATGCATCTGATTGTTGCCACTCGTGTGGATCCCCCTTTGCCATTAGCCCGTTTACGAGCCAGAAATCAACTGATGGAGCTGCGGGCTGCCGATCTCTGTTTTAACCCGCAGGAAACGACGTTATTCTTTAAAATAATGAAATTGAATCTTTCATCGGACGATATTGTCCTGCTGCAAACCCGCACCGAAGGGTGGATCGCCGGATTGCAGTTGGCGGCTCTTTCTTTGCAGGGACGCGCTGACATTGATAATTTTATCAGGTCTTTCACCGGCGATGACCGCCATATTGTGGATTATCTGGCGGAGGAAGTTTTAACCCGTCAGCCGGAGCATATACAAAAATTTTTACTGCATACTTCAATTCTCGATCGTTTATGCGGAGAGTTGTGCGACGCCGTTACCGGACAAAATAACAGCCAGGAAATAATAAATGAGCTGGAGAAGGCTAATTTGTTTATTGTCCCGCTCGATAACAAACGCCGCTGGTATCGGTATCATCATCTCTTTGCCGATCTGCTGCGTTACCGCCTCCGCCGGGAAAATCCCGATCTAAAGCCGATGTTACACCTCCGCGCTTGCGAATGGTATGCGTCCAACGGTTTGATATCTGATGCCATCGACCATGCCATGGCTGCGGAGGATTTCGAGCGGGTTGCCGGACTCCTGGAACCGATTGCCATGAAAATGGTGATGCAGAGTAAACTCAGCACGTTACAAGGCTGGTTAACCAAGCTGCCTGATGAACTGATCGGGAGACATCCGTGGTTGTGTCTTTCGCGGGCTTGGGCATGTTTTTTGACCGGACATCTGGATGCTATCGAACCGCTTCTCGAAAAGGTGGAAGCAAAATTAACCCGACCTTCCGAATTGCGGATTTCCGCTTCCGCAACGGACCGTGATGAAATCCTTGGACATATTTTGGCTATCCGGGCGTTTCTTGCTCGCGGAAAGGGAGACATTACTCTTACAATAAAACTTTCCTGTAAAGGGTTTCAACGACTGCCCGCAGATGATTCGGTTGCGCGCAGTGCGCTGGCTTTAAATTTAGGATATGCCTATTTTCTGAGCGGCGGAATGGAGTCCGCCTATCATTATCTTGAACAGGCTTACACAATAGCAAAGAAGATCGGCAGTCCGTTTGTGGCTTTGGTGGCAATATACTCACAGGGAGACATCCTGAGAAAACAAGGGAAACTCCGTGACGCCGCCAACACCTACCGCAGAGCGTTACGATTGGGAACCGATTGGGGTAAAGGACATCCTTTGCCAGCCACGGGTTATGCTTATGTGGGACTTAGCCAGATATTTTATGAATGGAATAAGCCGGATGAGGCAGCCAGCTATGTGACACGGGGGATTAAATTAGGCGAGGAGTCTGCGGATCATGCCATCATCTTCAGAGGGTACATTACTCTGGCGCAGTTAAAACAGGCTAAAGGGGAGACCAGGGCGGCTCTCTCTGCTTTGAAACGCGCCGAAGAAATTGCCGATCAATCCCTCCGGATTCTTGAGGATAGTAAGGAATGGCAGGTACATCTTTGGCGGGTGCGTATTTGGCTGAAGCAGGGTAACCTTGAGGAGGCATTTCGCTGGGCTGCTGCTAAAAAAATTAGTGAGATTGAAGAATTAAATTATTTAAACGAATTTGAATATTTAACCCTGGCGAGAGTTCTGATCGCACAGAACAGGATCGATGAAGCGCTGAAAATTCTGAACGGCTTATTGGAAACAGCCAAAGCGGAAAGACGAACGGAAAGCAAGATCGAAATTTTGATACTGCAGGCGCTCTCTTCGGATGCGGAAGGAGATACGGCGCTTGCCTTGAGCGCCCTGCGGGAAGCTCTGTCTCTTGCAGAGGCGGAAGGCTATATTCGTATTTTTGCGGACGAGGGCGTTCATTTGACTGAATTGCTGCATAAAATACTTGAAGCGCCGGGAACGGAACAGAGTAGCGCAGACAGTGAATTTTCGCCGGCTTATGTGAAAAAACTTTTACTGGCTTCCAGGTTGAGCGCGCCGCTATCGACCAAAGAAAATCTGCCTGAACCCATAAGCGGACGCGAGCTGGAAGTATTACAGTGCATCGGAGCCGGGCTCTCGAACAGGGAAATTTCTGAAAAGCTCTTAATTTCGTTGAACACCGTTAAAACCCACCTGAAAAATATCAACGATAAATTAAACGTGCATAATCGTACTCAGGCTGT
>JAADIP010000092.1:0-101923 GCA_013151275.1 Calditrichota bacterium
CCCTTTAGGGGCTTGCACACACATTGTGAAGCAGGAGATTTTCTTCTTTTTTAAAATTTAATTCTCGATAACATTTTGAAATCAGAAAAATTAATCCGCTCATGCCGCAACCCAAAAGACAATAAAATCTTATTTACTGATTCTTTCTTAGCGACCTTTGTGCATCCTTTGAGAACTCTGTGGTTTACTCCCTCCTCTCAAACCAAACTGAAATCGAATAACTAAAAAAGATTTCTCTAAAAAACAAAAACTAAATTTTTATTACTAATTCCCCTTTGCGCCTCCTTTGCGAACTCTGCGGTTTATCCCCTCTCAAACTAAATGGAAAACAAATAATAAAAAAAGCGGCGCGTAATATTGAATTTCTGAAGTTTTATTAAGGAAAGAAAAATAAGGAAATCGCTAAAACTACTCTTCGGATTGTGTTAAAATCAAATACTCAAATTTAATTTTTCTCCGGGAATAACCATCCAAAAACACCGCTATCCCCCTTTGCGTATCTTCTCGAAAAAATTTCCGAACTTAGGTAAAACCGCGTCGTTCGTCTGCCCCGCCTCTTCCTCCGTAACCGGTCCCAAACGATCGATCAGATTAATATTTTGATCCGTAACCCCCAAAAGATATTTTTGACCGTCAATATTAACTATCCACACACTATGCTTGGAAGTAAGATAGGTTTTGCTCAACACCTTAACTTTACCTTTTGATGCCCCGTTCGATCCGAATTGGAGTTTACGCATGCCTTTTAACGCAAAATATAAAACCGCCAGCAAAATAAAGGTAGCCGCCAACAACTTCAGATAGTGCCCGGTTAGCGAAGGCGCATCAACCTGCGCCTGATTCAAAGAAAGAGTTGTATTTGTTTTTAATGCCGTGCTATCGAATATCGCAGCGGTTGAATCTGCCCGACCGTTTACCGCTAAACCCAACATTAGCAGAAACACCCATTGAATTACTATCGCTTTTTTGTTCAAATCACAAGGCTCCCTTGTCGTTTAACCCGTTAAACTTACAAAAAAAGCTGCACCCAAAAAAAATTACGTTAACGTTTTAAGACGATCTCTGGCGCTGATCAACTGAGTAATACGAATCCCGAATTTATCGTCGATAACAACTACCTCTCCCTCAGCAAATTTCCTGCCGTTAACCAGAATGTCCAGCGGTTCGCCTGCCGATTTCTGAAATTCGACAATCGATCCTTTTCCCAATTTCAATAATTCCGAGACAAGCATGGACTTCCGGTCTAACTCCACGGTAATCTCCAGGTCCACATCAAGCAGCATCTCAATGTTACGATTACCTTCGTAAGCCTCACCGTTTCCGCCCAGACTTCCGAATTCCGCGGGTTCAACGTTTACATGGGTCATGGCTTCCGCCGGAATCGTGTCGCTCGTTCCGTTGTCGCCCTCTTCTTCGATATTCCATAAATCGTTCCAGACAATATGCTCTAAAAAGAACGTTTGACCTTCGCTCTCCAGTTTTATTTTAGCTTGCGCGCCGTGAAACTGCTTTTGACTGTCAAGAGCGTCCTGCGGCTTTTCAACCAATCCCGCTTGTAAATTTTCGATGTGAAAACGGGCTTTATCGTCCGGAATTGACATGCGAACCTGACCCAGAATCTGATTAAATATTTCCTTGAGACTGTCCAGATGATTTTCATCGATTTGAGACACCGGATCTTCATTAATCATCCAGGCATAAGCGGACAACACAAAATCGTCAGGGAAAAGAATCAGATGATAAACCTGATGAGGACCGTCCCCCGATTGAAACATCAGGGCAATTTTAGGAAAAGCAACCGACGATAACGATCGGGAAACATCGGTAGTCTCTTCTATCTGTTCGGTAATCATAACGGGTCTTTGAAACAGGTCTGACAGGCTCTTGGTCAGTATCGGACGTAATTCGTCAATTTGCGCCTGATAATTATCCTTTAATTGGTTACTCTTCATAATTTTTATCTCCTTCCACAATGGATTCAATTCGTAAGGCTAATCGCTTTTTACGCAATCCTATCACGGCGTTGAACGCGTGCTTTTTATTAACATAAACCGGGAGCAGATGATCCGTCCTGTTCTTAAGTTGAATTACATCGCCCACCTGTAAATTTAAAAAATCTTTCACCGAAATTTTGGTTTTCCCGAGCATTACGCTCAAATTAGCCGGCGTCAGCAGCAGGTTTTCTTCAATCAAATTTCTTTCTTCCTCCGAAGATTCCTGAGAACCGAAAAGAATACGTTCCTGAACTTCGGGAGAAGAGACAATATTGGATATCCACATGTACGGATAACAAATATTCATCAGCGTCGAGTGTCCGTGAATTTTTATTTCCATGGAAACCACCACCACCGGCTCCGATGAAGGAACAATCTGAACAAACTCGGGATTGCTTTCAAAACGTTCGACGGTGGTATTAAACTGCGTAATTTGTCCCCAGTTTTTGGAGAGCTCGACAACCAGACGATCAATTACCCGGCTCATAACTTTTTGTTCGATAATTGAAATCGGACGAGCCTCGGTAACGGGACTGCCCGGACCGCCGAATAGCCGTTCCACAATAAAAATGGCTAATTGCGGATTCATCTCCAAAACAAAATAGGATGACGGATTATCCGGCTTGCAAACATAAATGCAACTCGGCGGCGCAATCGACATCACGAATTCCGAATACATGATCTGATCTATCGCCAAAAGATTCATTTCCACAATCATCCGCAACTGCGCCGAAAGAAAAACACCAAAGTTTCTGCAAATTCCCTCATGAATGGTTTCCAGTAAACGCATCTGCTCCTTGGAAACCAGATTGGGATGTTTGAAATCGTATAACGAAATCTTTTGTCTGGGTTTTTCTTCTACTTCCTCAAAAGATTCACCCGAAACATTCGAAAGCAGCGCATCAATCTCTTCCTGAGATAGAATTTTAGCCATTATACTATCCTTATTCTAAAACAAACCGTGTAAAGTACAGATTCTTAACCACATCTTTTCCGATAATTTCATTCACCCGCTGACTCATATCATATTTCATTTTTTGAATGTCTAACTCAATGGTTAGTTGAGCCACCGTCCGCGATCGCAGATAATCCAGAAATTGATCGACGATGATGGGTCGATAACGTTCCAGTTCCTTTTTATCGCTCTCGTTTTCAACCTCAAGCGCAACCTCAAACACGGCAAAACGCCGACCGTAACTGTCTTTTGGATTGACGGTAAGATCGGAAATCGTAAAAATCACCCCTAATTCATCCTTCTCCTTCTTTTCCTTCTTCACCTCTGCCTTTGGTTCGCTCTTCTTAACTTTATCAGGCCAAACTCGCGGAACAATCACAAAATAAACCAAAGCCACGGCAACAACCAATTGAACTGCCAAAAGACCCATGATCAACATCCATTTTGTTCTGTTGGGTTTAGGCTCTTCCTGTTGCGGTTGATCATTCTCTTCTACCATCTCATTTGGCTTTTTATCCATAGTCAACTACCTCTCCCTTAACGTTCATCAAACCTGATATATATTTCTACTCGTCTATTTTTTGCCCGATTTTTAGGCGTTGTATTTGGAACCAACGGTCGGTACTCGCCATATCCCACCGCTGCCAGACGACTTGCGCTTATGCCCTCAACATAATGGAAATAACGCACTACGCTCAAAGCGCGGTCTGTGGAAAGCTCCCAGTTTGTCGGATATTTTTCCGTGTGAATGGGAACATTATCCGTATGCCCTTCCACGTAAATCTCTTTAAAATCGTCCCGCGCCACGTCAGCAACCGCTTTTAATATGGGAAACGAGCTCGGTTTTAAATCCGCTTTTCCCTGATCAAACAATATATTGTCTCCCAGACGGATATGAATGCCCATTCCGTCCATCTCGATATCTATCTGATCTTTTATATGCGACATTTCCAGTAATTTCTTAATCTTCTCGATCTTCTTTTCAACCTGATCTTTAAAATACTTGCTGCCTTCGTTACTTCTGCGCATCTTATTGTTAATCGAACTTTTCATATTATCTAAAATTCCCAGCGCTCCTTTCATGGAGCTGACCGCCCCCTTAAACTTTTCCAGCT
Source organism: Calditrichota bacterium (assembly GCA_013151275.1). GTDB lineage: Bacteria > Calditrichota > Calditrichia > Calditrichales > Calditrichaceae > Caldithrix. The sequence goes on from JAADIP010000092.1 coordinate 4,065, forward strand.
CAATGGTTGAGTACGATAATATCATGATAAAAAACACCATTAACAGCGTAACCATGTCGCTGAAAGTGACCATCCAAAAAGGCGCGCCAAGTTTCTTGGTTTCAGGTTTTGCTCGTTTCATAACTGCTTATCTTATTCCATTACTCTTTGTTTCGGAGCCAAAAAGTTCATCAGTTTTCTCTGAATCGTGTTCGGATGTTCGCCGAACTGAATCGATAACACCCCTTCGATAATCATCTCTTTAACAATCACTTCCTCTTCCGATCGATTCTTCAGCTTACCGGCAATCGGCAAAAACACCAGATTTGCGGATAACGCTCCGTAAAATGTGGTAATAAGTGCAATAGCCATACCGCCGCCGATCTGCGTCGGATCGTTTAAATTGGTTAACATGGCAATAAGACCGATTAAGGTACCGATCATTCCAAAAGCCGGAGAATATTCGCCGTAAGAAATAAAAATATCCTGCCCGCGCTTGTGACGCTCCATCAAATACGAAAGCTCGGTTTCCATAATATTCCGGATAAGCTCCGGTTCCGTGCCGTCAACTACCATCTCCATCCCCGAACGCAAAAAAGGATCACGAATATTATTAACTTCTTTATCAATAGCCAATAACCCCTCTTTTCTGGCTTTTTTGGAAAGCTGCACGATTTGATTGATTAAAGCCACATTATCGATTTTCTCACTAAAAAAGGCTTTGCGTACCACATCGATCACCCCAAGCACTTCCTTAAGCTGAAAACTGACCAACGTAGCTGCCGTAGCTCCGCCGATTACAACCATCATTGAAGGAACATGTACAAATATCGACGCATGCCCGCCCATGATGATTGTTGTCAGAACCAGACTAACACCCAAAACAATTCCGATGATTGTTGCTAAATCCACCTCTTCATCCTCTCCTTATATTAATCACACCCCAACCCCGACAAGTTAAGGTTTAAAAGCAGGTCGGGATTTTAACCCCGACCCGCTATTTACGATTAACGTTTGAGACGAATCAATTCATCTAACATTTGATCTGCCGTTGTAATTACCCTGGCGCTGGCTTCAAAACCGCGCTGTGTCGTTATCATATCCGTAAATTCTTTTGAAACATCCACATTCGACATTTCCAACGACCCGGAGATGATTGATGTCACCGATTTGTCATCTAATTCCACAACCTGCTCAGGACCCGAAGCCATACTGGTTTGATAAAGACCTTCGCCTAATTGCATCAATCCCGATTTGTTCGAAACCTGAGAAAGAGCAATTTTTGCCAGCGATACCTTTTCGCCGTTACTGAAAGTACCGTTAATAATGCCCTTTGTATCGATCGTTAAATTAACCAGACGTCCTACCGCCCGACCGTCTTGTTGTTTAACATTAATCGTTGAAAGTGAGTTAAACTGGGTTAATCCCATGCGCCCTTCTCCGCTTTCGGCGTGAAGATCCACCGACATAATTTCCGCGCCCGTTTTAGGATCAAGCGAAAGTTGAGTCGCGCCGCCATCAAAAGTAAACGAAGTAAGCACCCCGGCTTCGTTAAATGTGGCGCGACCGCTGCTGCCGCTCAGAATCTTTTCGTCGCCCGTCGTCTTTGCCACCCATGTCCATTCGCCGGCATTTGCCGTTTTGGTAAATTCCATAATTATATTGTGGCTCGATCCCAAACTGTCGTAAACCACCACCGAGGTTTTGGCGGTTCCCGTTTCTCCCGGAATCGTGTTCACAAAATTGGCTAAATCGATGCGACCGGTGCTGGCTGCTCCGTTGGTCAGACGGATGGAGGTCGAACTTGTACCGGCTTCGGCGTCGGTTAAAACGATTTTACCGTCTTTCATTGATGCGCTTGTGCCGGTAAAGGCGCCGTTGATCGCATCAAGAAGTTTTTGCAACGTATCGCCCGTGGAATAGGTATAAGTTGCCGTAACCGCAGTCCCGTCGGGATTGGTGCCGCTGATTTCGATAGTGTCGCCGTCCGCTAACGGCGTGGCGATCTGATCCAGACTGTTAATGTCGGTCGTGGCGTCCGCGTTGGCGCCGCCAACGGTCAATGCGCTTCCCAGTTCCCACTCTTCGGTGGTGGTCTTAAGTCCGGCGTTTAAATTTCCCGAAAGCCAGATATTCTTTGTTTGCTGGGCTTCGGAAACCATGTTCATGTCTATGGAAATATCGCTCAGGTTTCCCGACCCGAATCCCAGCTCTTTGTTGGAATCGGAAATCATCCATCCCTGAACCGCAAGACCGCGATGATTAACCAGTTTTCCGTCGGCGTTAAAAAAGAACTGCCCGGCTCTGGTCAATACGCGGGTTTCACCGGCGTTCAGCACAAAAAAACCGTCGCCCTCGATGGCTAAATCGGTTAAAACGCCCGTTTGCTCCAGACTTCCCTGAGTGTAAATATTTTCGATGGATGTGGTTTTCATACCCAGTCCCACTTGCATCGGGTTGATGTAACTTGCTCCCGCCGGAGATAGCGTTTGACTTAACGCCTCGGCAAAATTCAACCTGCCGCTCTTAAATCCGATGGTATTGATATTTGCAATGTTATTGCCTATAACATCCATGCGCATCTGATGATTCTTCAATCCCGAAACACCTGCTAATAATGATCTTAACATAATTTTACCCTCCTTAGTTTTAAATCCGCTTCGATCATTCGACGGATTGAGGGCTCCCTTCAAAAGGTCCAGCCCTGCGTCTCTTATTTAAACAATTGCTAAACTGTCAATGTTAGTAAAAATCCGTTCATTACTTTGCGCCTGATCGATGGCTGTAACCACCGTTCGATTCCTGACGCTGACCACAAAAGCCCTGTCGTCCATTAAAATCACAGAGTTTTGCGCGCCTTTAGCCTTTAATTGTTGAACGCCCTGTTGCAGGCGCTGCAAATCAATTTCCGAAAGCGAAAGCGAACGATTCTCCATCCTCTTTAAGGCATGGGCGGAAAACCTTAGCTCGCCAGTTTCGTTCAAACTCTTTTGCAAAAGCGAACCAAAAGCAACACTCTTTGCCTTTTTTGCCGAAGACGACCCGCCCTGATTTACCTTTTGAGGTTGAATGGGCTTCAGGCTTTGATTGAGTTGTAATTCGCCTACTTTCATAATTCTTTCCTCGTCTTAGCCGATTTGAACAATATCGCCAAAAACAACTTCCTTGCCGTTTACAATCAAAACAGGCTGCCCCTGAACATACCGAACTGCGGATACGATTCCGCGGCTAAAGGTCTGAACGTTTACGGAATTCTCCTCGCCGTCGGTTGCAATCACCTTAAAATGATAGTTCCCGCCCGACAAAGAATTTCCGTCGTCATCTTTACCGTCCCAGTCAATGGTCTGTCGTCCGCTGCTTAACTGATTTACCTCGATGGTTCGCACCAGCTTGTCGTTGTCATCGTAAATTTCGATGCTGACCTTTTTAGCGTCCGCTCCCAATTCAAAGGTAACCGGAACCGACTCTCCGCTTAAAAGAGACAGCGTATCGCCGTAAGACATTACCTCTTTCCCGATAAAATTGGTAGCCATGGTATTGTGAATGGTTTGCGCCAAAAGCATGTCGGTATCCATTCCCTGCTGCAAAGTCTGATCAATGCTCATCAAACGCTCCAGCGAACTGAACTGGGCTAATTGCGCGGCAAAGTCCTGACTTTTCATGGGCGACATGGGATCCTGATTTTGCAACTGGGTGACCAGAATCTGCAAAAATTGATATTTGCCCATCTCCGCGTTGTTTACGGATCCCGGTAACTGTCCGTTTTGATAAGTACTTCCCGATGATACGGAATTAATGAAATCTCCCATTATTCTTTTTCTCCTATGCTGTTATTTCCATGGTGTTGTAACCAAAATTTCTGCTGATTATGGTGGTATTCGGTTCATAAGAAGAACCCTCCTTTCCTGAAATGATATTATCCGAAGTTTTTATTTTTCTGCGCTGCGTCCCATTTTCGTGCTGAGAAGAACTTTTGAACTGCCCCACATTCACCTGAAACCCGCCGATAACAATGCCCTTTTGTACAAGATTATTTTGAATTGCAGAGGACAATTTGAGCAGTTCGCTGCGAACCTGTTCCGATTCCACATAAACGGTTACCTTGTTTTCTTTTTGCTGAAAATGTAAATCGATTTTACCGAGAGGCGTGTTCTCAAACCGCAGTTGCAAATCTCCCGTTCTTTTTTGTTGAACGTTCTTGATCTGCTCGATCATCTGTTGAATTTCGTCGGCAAGCTTAATCATAACGGGCGATACATTCTGAGATTTTATCTGAAAAACTTTTGCGGCGTGATTTTGCAGATTAAGACCGTTCGCCTCCTGACTGAGCCTGGTTAAAGATTCTATTTTTAAAAATTTTTGATCTTTAAACAACAGAGTCTGCGGGCTTTTGTCGGAATTTATGTTTTGGATATTTAAATTAGTCGCATCCTGCGTCGTAATGACTTTTCCGTCAGCCTGAATATTGGTTTGTAAAGCTTCCGCTCCCGTTTCCTGCACGGATTTAACAAAGTAAGTCAGTTTCAGAAACTGCTTCACTTCCGCGTTGCCTTCGCCTGAAGCCGAAACCTGATTCCGGCTGGCGTTATTTGCCGCGTTAACCTGACCCTTTTCGACATGCGCCGCCCCTGCCGCAGAACGAGCACTTTGCGGCAATTTTAATCTCAAACTCAAAAATTCGGTTGCTTTTCCTTGCTGTGAAACCTCCGAAGGAGCTCCGTCTTTTAAAACTGTTTTTTGTCCCGGCTGAAATTCTTCTTCGCTTCCCGTCAATCCGGTTGTTTTTTCGGCTTGCTTTGCCACCGGCTGAATCTCAATTTTTAATTGCGGCATCGCCTTGGAAATTTTGCCCTTAAGAGCCTGTTCAATTTCCGCAGGCTCTGTAACCGCTTGCCACCCTTCTTCGGCGGTAAATTTAAAGAACAACTCTCCCTTTACCCCCTGCGGCTGCGGGACGTTTTTTTGAATTGATTTAGCATTGGACTCGGCGGATAAAATTCCTTCTCCTGCCTTACCCTTTACCGAAGACCCCGGCAGCCCGAATTCGACTTTAATAATGTTCCCCGATTTTGAAGCGATCTGCGGATTAAGTTTGCCCTCTTCGCTTAACCGATTTAAAGAAAACTGAATAATGGATTTAATGACGGACGGGTCGCCGGTTAATTTGCTCGCAATTTCCGCATCGGATTTTATTTCGCCGGACTTTGATTCATCCTTGCCGGGAATCTCCAAATCATCTTCCCGCCCGGCTTTTTCGGGAAGTTTTGATTTAACCAAAGCCGCGTCTTCGGCGTCCGGATTTTTCACCTCAAAACTTGCAATCGGTTTTTCCGTCCGAATATTTGTCTCTGTTTTATTCCCGCTGAAATCGGAACCGGACCTTGTTTGCAAAAGATTTGACCACAAATTGTAAAACTCACTCTGCCCGCCGCCCATTCGCGTTGAATTGGATTCCCGAATATTCAATAAACTCCGGGGCGCGCGGTTCGCGTTTAAAAGTTTCGCCCCGATAGGAAGCTTTTTCTTTAGCATTTGCGGCATTAAATTACTGGTTCTCATAACCTGCCCGATCTAATTTTTAATCATTTTTTGAGTGATCGCTGCTGCCCGATCCGAAGAAAGCGCCGCCAGCAAATTTTTGCGCGACGTCTTGCTCATCTGATTATAAATTTGGATGATGGTCTGATCATCCAGCTTTGACAGAATTTTTGCCATATCTTTCGCCTTTAAAGCGGAAATTGTTTTGGCGATTTCCCTGACCTTATTTTGCTTTTGGGTCAGCGTAGTGTACTTTTTCTTCCATGTTTCTATTTCGGATACCAATTCATTGCGCTTTTCATCAAATGTCGCCATTTCGGTCGCCAGACTATCGATCACCCGATCTTTTATTTTCAAAGAATCCCGATACTTATCGACCAGCGTGTAAAGACTGTCAATCGTATTCTTGACCTTGGTCCAGTTGCCCCGTTTCAGGTCTTCTTTTACCTCTTTTTTTACCTCAACGCGTTTTTGCACGGATTCCGCCTCCTGTTTTTTACCCTCCGGTTGAGACGGCGATGATATAAGAAAGATAATCCCGATAACAAGCAGCACCATTAAAGGAAAGCTAAACAGACTCATTAACACCCAGCGTCTCATCTTTAAGCTCCCTGATTTCCGTTTATTGTTTGCATGCGTATGGCGATTTCATCGATTCTTTGATTCTCGATCCGATCCAAATGATGTTTTTTTCTTTCCTTAAATTGGTCTTTTAATTTTTCAACCATTTTTCGCTCTTTTACCGCTTCCTGCAATTGTTGACGATTTTTTTCAACTTCGCTCTTTAATTGTTGAACCGTTTTGTTCTGATGTTCAATTTTATGATGAAGGTCTTCCAGATAATCGTTCTGCAGTTTCAAATCGTTCAGATTGATTCTTCTATTCTCCTTTATCTCTTTGGTAACGTTATCCAGAGCTTCCGTTTTGTCGCTCTTTAAATCGCTTAACCGTTTATTTGCGCTGAACTCTTCCGCCTGAATTTTACCTAATTCCACGGCTCTCAAATCTTCCAGATATTGTCTGTATTCAAGAACTTTTTGCAACGGGAAAATATGAGATTTGGGTATCATTTTTTTCTCACATAACCTGGTTTAACTGTTCAATTGTTTTCTCAAACGTCGAATTTTCATCAACGTCCTGTTTTAAAAAAGTATTGATGGCGTCGATTTTCTGAATCGCTTCGTCCAGTTTGGGATTTGTTCCCTGCTTGTAAGCGCCGATATTGATCAGATCTTCGGATTCCCGGTAAACCGCCATGGCTTCGAGGATATTAGTAATCTGCTTTCGGTGTTCCGGGGTGGTAACTTCATTCCGTAAACGGCTTACGCTCTCCAGAACATCAATTGCCGGATAATGTCCTTTGGTGGCAATCCGCCGCGAAAGCACAATATGTCCGTCCAGAATGGAACGCGCGGTATCGCTGACCGGCTCGTCCAGATCGCCGCCCTCCACCAGAACGGTGTACAATCCGGTGATGCTTCCGTACTCCGAATTTCCGGCGCGTTCCAGCAATCTGGGCATTAAGGCAAATACCGACGGCGTGTAACCTTTGGTCGTGGGCGGTTCGCCGATAGCCAGTCCGATTTCGCGCTGCGCCATGGCTACACGGGTTAACGAATCCATTAAAAGCAGAACGTCAAGACCAAGGTCCCGAAAATATTCGGCAATAGTGGTGGCGATTAATGCCGCTTTGATGCGCACCGTAGCCGCCTGATCCGAGGTAGCCACAATCACAATCGATCGTTCAAGTCCGGTTTTCCCCAGATCGCGTTCGATAAATTCACGAACCTCGCGCCCGCGCTCCCCCACCAGAGCAATCACGTTCACCTGCGCGTTGGTGTACTTGGCAATCATGCCGAGTAAAACGCTTTTACCCACGCCGCTGCCGGCAAAAATTCCCACACGCTGACCCTTTCCCAGGGTTATCAATCCGTCAATAGCGCGGATGCCCGTGGTCAGCGGCTCGGTAATTCGTTTCCGAACCAGCGGATTCGGCGGATAATTGAATACTTCTTTAAACTGCTTGGTCATAATGGGTCCTTTCCCGTCCATGGGATTTCCCAGTCCGTCCAGGACACGACCCAGTAATTTTTCTCCCACCGGAATGCGCAAGGGCAATCTCTGCCGTTTTACCCGGCTGCCGGTCGAAACACCGATGGTTTCTCCGAGCGGCATCAGCAGAATCGTTCCGTCTTTAAAGCCCACAATCTCCGCTTTAATCCGCCTTCGATCGGGCGTGTAAATTTCGCACACATCGCCGACGCAGCCGGAACGTCCCGTCGCTTCGATTACAACTCCGGTAATTTGCCGTACCTTGCCGTCCACTGAAAACGGATTTAAATTCGGCACTCTTTCGATATGTCTCTTAAAGCGTCCTTCCAGCGATAACATCAGGTTTCATCTCCGTGCAGTAATTGATTGCCTAATTCTTCTATTTGCGATTTAAACCGCCCGTCAATATAAAATTGCTCGGTGGTAACAAAGGCTTCGCCCTTCTTCAGGCGTTTTCCCTGAAGCACCGTCAATTCCATTTCCCGCGGCAAATTCAGGGCTTCTTTGATATCCGAACTCGTCAGAAACGGCAGATGCGCCGGGTGGACTTCCACCGTTACCTTCTTTTCCGTCAGAACTTCCTGCAGCATCCGGCGTAACCGCTCCAGCAAAATCGCGTCATAATCCTCGCGCAAAGAGAGTTCGGTGTTTAAAATTTCCCGCGCTATTTCCTTTGCCAGCTCCAATAACGGATTCTCGATTCGCTCCAACGATTCCCTGTACTCCTTTTCCATCCTGGCAATCTCCTTGCGCGCTATTTCGATCCGCTTGTTGGCTTCGCGCAGCGTGTTCTCTTTGCCTTCTTCATATCCGGCTTTAAACGATTCTTCTCTGGCGCGCTGCAATTCCAATTCCAGCACTTTTATCCGATCTTTGTACAACTTTATCTTCTGCGCCTCGATCAACGACGAAGCAAGGTCTTTTTCCTTTTGCTCGGATTTTGAACGACCGCTCTTTTTCGTAACTTTTCCCGCAGAAATTATCTGCGGGTCAATCCGCTTGATCGCTCTGGGAACTTTTATTTTGAACTGCTGCATTTACAATTCCTTATTCAATGAGTTGTTCTTCTTCGCCGCGTACCAACATAATTTCGCCCTGTTCCTCAAGGCGACGCGCCACCTCTAAAATCTCTTTTTGCGCTTTTTCCACGTCTTTAATTCGTACAGGTCCAAGATATTCCAATTCTTCCTTCAGCATTTTCGCAGCCCGTTCGGACATGTTCTGATAAATGACCTCTTTCAATTCGCTGCTCGTAGCCTTTAATGCCAGGGCTAATGTTTTGGAATCCACTTCTTTCAAAATTCGCTGAACCGCGGTCGGCGGCAGATGGATGATATCTTCGAACAGGAACATCAAATCGGTTATCTCTTCGACCAATTCCGTGTCGCGTTCGCGCAGGTGCGTAAGGATGTTCTTTTCCGATGTTCTGCTGACCGAATTCAGGATCTCGGCGACCGTTTCCACGCCGCCCGTTTTACTGAGATTTCCGCCGAAAACGCTGCCCAGTTGTTCGCGCAGAACGCTCTCGATATCTTCCACCAAATCGGGCGAGGTCTTTTCCATGGTGGCAATGCGATAGGCAATTTCGTACTGGTATTCTTCCGGCAATTCGGAAAGAATGGACGCCGCCTGCTTTGGTTTAAGGTTCGATAAAATAAGCGCGGCGGTTTGCGGATGTTCGTTCTGTAAAAAATTGAGCAACTGCTTGTCGTCAACAGTCTGTAAAAGATAAAAAGCGCTCACCTCGGTCGCCGCCTCTACCCTTTTTATCACTTCTTCGGCTTTCTTTTTACCCCAGGCGGCTTCCAGCATCTGTCTTGCGTAGTCAATTCCTCCCTGAACGATGAACTTGTTTGCCATCATCATGTCATAGAATTCTTCGATAACCGAGCTGAGCATCTCGGCAGGAATGTTCTGCATTTTGGCAATTTCAATGGAAATTTTTTCCACTTCCTTGTCTTTTAAATTCTTTAAAATCGCGGAAGCCTTTTCCACCCCAAATGCAACCAAAATCAAAGCGACTTTCTGAATAGCCTTAATTCCTCTCGGTTGTGAACTTGTCTCAGCCATCTTTTTCCTACCTCTGTATTTCCATTAACCACGAACGCAACAATCTGGTGGCGTCTTCAGGTCTTTCTTCGGCAAATTTTAGTACCTGAGCCGTCATTTTATCATTTGCCTGAAGACGGGCTCTTGCCTCGGGACTTAACTTTTTCATGTAAATGTCTTCCGGTATCGGCTGCATCGATGCTCCGGCTACTTCCCCGCGAATTTCCTCTTTGGCGCCTTCGGCTAACTGCGTCGGAGCTTTCGCCGGCGCGGGCAACGCCAAATTCGCAATACTTGTCTTTAATAAATTCCGCAGCAAAATAAATCCTAAAATCATGCCCAAAGCAATTAATCCGTAAGTGATGATTCGCTGCCAAAAATCAAAACCCAACTGATCGATAAATTTGGGCTCTTGTTCAGGAACCACCTTATTTACCAATTGCATGTTCTGAACCTCGATTACATCGCCGCGGTCTTCGGAATAACCCACCGCGCTTTTAACAAGTGCCGAAATCTGATTTAATTCTTCCTCGCTGCGCGGAACATAAGCCATTTGTACCGAACCGTCGTCGCCCTTTTTTTGAACGTATTTCCCGTTAACCAAAACCGCTACCGTTAACCGCTTGATATTTCCCGAATTGGAAATGTAGCGCTCGATGGTTTTGCTCAATTCGTAATTGGAAGTGACTTTTTTAACCACATAATTGGAAGAATCGTCTCCGCTGTTTGACGACTCGGTATATTGCTCCTGACTTAGTAAAACCTTATTGTCAGGATCGTATTCTTCCCGCGTCCGTTCAATCTGATCGAAATCCAGTTCGGCGGTTACCTTTACCACAGCATTATTTGCTCCCACCACGCCGCTGACAATGGATTGAACCTTTTCCTGCATGGCTTTCTCGATGGCGCGCTGCATCTGGTATTGCGAGCTGACATTGCTCAATATTTCATTATCTTTCTCGCCCTCCAACAATACGTCCCCGCGTGAATCCATTACCACAACATTATCCGCTTCAATTCCGTCCACGCTGTTGGCTATTAACGCGGCAATGCCTTTTAATTGCATCGATGAGAGCTCGGCGCCGGGTTTTAAATTCAATACCACCGATGCGCTGCCCTTTTTTTCCTTCTCAAACAGACGGTTTTCCGGAATCACCAGATGAACGCGGGAACTATGGATTTCCTCAAACTGATTGATCGTGCGCATCAGCTCGCCTTCCAAAGCCCGCTTCATGTTCAGACGCTGCATAAAGGTGGTCATGCCCATTTTGTTATTTTCGAATAACTCGTAACCGGTAATCGTGTCTTTCAGATAACCCGCCTGAGCGTATTTTAACCGGAGCTCCGCCACAGATTCTTTCGCCACATAAATGCTTTTACCGCCGTCGTCCAAACGGTAAGGAATTTTCGATTCTCTCAAATCGCTAACAATGGAACTTGCCGATGTCGAATTCAGATTGGCAAAAAGAAGATCGTATTCGGTGCGGTTTGCCCATAAAATCATTGCAACCAAAGCGGAAATAAAAACAAGAAATACCGTGCTGATCACCATTTTTTGTTTGAGTGTGTATTGTTGAAAAATCTGCCACAGTTTTCCTGCAACCTGGTTCATCCCGAACCCCCTTTAATTATCCTAAATTATACCTGCATCCTCTGTAATTCCTGATAGGATTCAAGTAGTTTGTTGCGGATCTCAATCATTAATTGAAAACTCAGTTTGGCTTCTTCTAAGGTTGCCATGGCTTGATGCAGATTTTGTGAGCGTCCCTGAATAATATCCGTAACTTCCTGAGCCGCGGTTTTCTGAGAATCATTGACCGCCTTGATAAAATCGCCGATCGTATCTCCGAAATCTTTTGCATCGCCGGTTTCTTTTTTCTCGAGACTTTTGGTAACGGAGGTTTTACTGCCCCCTTGCAGCTCACGGATATTGACGCTCTGCAATTGATTGATCTTTGACATGCTTCCTCCTTGATTACCCTTTAACGTCCAGTAAAATTCCCGCACGCACCTGATGAACTTTGGAACGACCGTAAAAATTGAACATGGAGTCCTGATCAAAAAGCATCTTAAGGGTCTCTCTTTCCTGCGCGCTTAAAATATCCTGTGAAGACGGAGCTTTGCTCTTTTTGAGCTTAACAAACCCCGATAAGTCTGCCGCTTTTTCCGTTTTGGGTGTGCTTTTGATTTTTTGAATACCGGGACTGATTTTTTGATAGGCTTGCTCGGCGCTTTTTAAGGGTAACGATTTTGACGAAATCTGCATAATTCCACCTAAATGTTTAATGCGTTTTTAGCCATCTTTTTCGCGGCGTCCAGAACGGTTACATTTGCTTCGTAAGTCCGCGACGTGGAAATCAAATCAACCATCTCTTCCACCACGTTTACGTTGGGCATCCGCACGTAACCGTTTTCGTCAGCTCTCGGATGACCGGGATTGTACACCAGTTTCTCGCCTTTAACCTCAACCACTTTGGTTTCAATGGGATCGCTGAGCTTTGTCTTGATGGGACCGTCCGTTTCGATCATGGAAGGCAAGTGATCTTTACTGCTTTTGCGCAATTTCATTGAGAGCTGATTTAAAAAATCGGGACGGCGCGGAATCTTGCCTCTTTCCTGAACTACCAGTTTTTTGTGGTAAATCTTTCCGTTTTCATCAGGCGCCCGTTCGGCATTGGCGATGTTCTCGGAAATCACATCCATCTTTTTAACCTGATTGTTCAACCCGGAAAGCGTCCAGCGAATTGCCGTAAATATTCCGTTAACACCCATGATAACCTTCCTTAATAATCTTTACCGGTGATACTCATGCTTAACGCGCGGTAAACACGCGCCAGAGTCTTTGAAGCAAATTCAAAGCGAATCTGATTTTCCGCCAATGCGCCCATCTCTTTTGTCACATCAACTTCCGAATTTCCCGAAGCGCTTCCCCTGCTCTCAACCGACTTCGGCTGCCCGATATGACGCGGATCCGCCGTTCTTAAACTCTCTGCCATCCGGGTTTTAAGAACAGACGAAAAATCCGTGTTCATCGGTTTGTAATCGGGATTATTGGCGTTGGCAATGTTCTTTGCAATCGCCTCATGCTGTTTGGTGTAAACATCCAAAGACTTTTTCAGCAATTGCACATTTTCAAGCTCAAACAACTTCATTTTTTCACCTCCGGCTTTCTTTAATACAAGCAATATGCCACTTTTTTTTAAAGAGAGCGGATTGTTTAAAAGCGGGGAAAAAATTACTTAAATTATCAATATTTACAGATACTTAAGCGGCGTTGAAATTTATTGAAAAATATGCCGCGGTTTTCCGAAGGATAAATTTGTAAGGAAAATATTTCCTTTATCAATATTAAAACTTTCCCCTTGACATTTTCAAAAACAAAAAGTCAGCGGAATATGAAAAAAATTTAAGATAGAAGGAGGCTTTGCCTGATATTAAAAAGATGAAAATAATTACTTTTGATTCGGGCGGGCGGATTTAAATTTCAGGGATTCCGATTTTGTAACGGGCGACTTTTCGGAAGATCTCTTTGACCTATTTTCTTTCCGAAATTCGAATAATTAAACATTTATCCGATTTACCCGCTTTGCTTTCCATGCCGCGTAATAAGAGGTTAACGGCGGCAGGCTGGTAAATTCTTCGGGATTTATAAAAATGCACATCGTTTACTCTTTGCCGCGGCTAAATATTACCGCCGAACGCGAACGATTGCAAATTATTGAACGGAATACGTTCCAATATCTGAATGATTTGATCGGGAGAGAGGTTTAAATAATTAACCGAAGCGGAAAGATTTTGAGCGTCGAATTTGTTTACTACCAAGCCGGTCTTAAAATAACTCAGCAGCAGATTGGCGAAATTGATTATATGAAGCAAGGGCAGGGATTCATCGAATTTTTCCAGGTTGTGATGATACTTAATGGCGTAAGCAAGGCTTTCAGGCAATTCCCACAATTGAGCCAATTCGGCGCCCGCCATCGTGTGGTCAATATTGAACAATTTCCGTTCCACCTCGATCAGGGTTAAATTTTCGTCGCTGTACAAATTCCGGTAGAACATGGGATAAAAATTATCGACCCACTGATCAAGAACAATTTTGCCGATGTCGTGTAAAAGTCCGGCGGTGTAACCCAATTCCGGTTCAATAAGCCTTGTCATGCGCGCAATTTCTTCCGCCGCGTGCGCCACGCCAAGGGAATGCTGAAAAAGACCGCCTTTACACAAAGAATAACCGTTATCCGCTTCTTTGTAATAGAGCTCGGTAAAAATAGAAAGCGTTAAAAGTAAAACGCGCCTTTCTCCTAACATTACCAGGGCTTCGTCGATGGTCTCAATTCGATAGCGCGGATTCACAAAAGCAGAATTGCTAAGTTGAATGATGCGCGCCGTGAGCACCTGATCCTGACGAATTTCCTTTCCGATGACAGACATTGAAACATCGTCGGCGTGAATCATGCGGATAACTTTTAAAGCGATTTGCGGAATGGGTTTTATTTTCTGGATGACGGTATCGATGTCTTCAATTTCGCGGATTAACTCGTGCTTTCTGCGTCCGATTAAATTGGAGCCGATAAGTTCTATGGAATAATCAAATGCCCTGAAATCCGCCGTTATTTTATATCCGAAATACCCGCCGATTTCGACCCTGAGCAACTCAATCTGATAATCCGAAAGATATCCCAGAACAATATCCGACGTCCTGCCTCCGATGTCCAGTTCCAGATCAACATTGGACACATCTCCCATCAAAGCGCCGCCGGCAACCACAGCCTTCATATTTTCCTTTTTAGCGCCTTTTTCTTCCAACATTTCGAAAAAAAGCGGCAAGCCCTTGGAAGCGTATTTTTGAGGAGTATCATCGCTAAAACTGCTCGAAGGTTCGGGCAAAAGAATATGGTACAAACCTCCCACTCTTGCCACCTTGTCAAAAATAATCAATCCCACGCAAGACCCCAAAAACGCCTGAGCCGAAATATCGGAAGACGATGTTACAAAATACTCGCCCGAAGGTACTGTTTCCAAACGATTCATTGAATATCTTCCATTAATCCTTGTTCTTCGTATTCGTTTAATTTATTTCGTAAGGTACGTACCGTTATTCCTAATAACTCGGCTGCTTTGGTGCGATGATTATTGGTTTTTCGCAACGCCGCCATAATCATTCGGCGTTCCATTTCCGCCAGTGGTAAAACTTCGCTCTCATCAACGGCGACTTGTTTTTTGGAACGAAAGCCTTCGTGTTTAAACTGAAAATGTTTTTCGGTAATAACTTCTTCTTTACCCGAAAAAAGTATCGCGCGCTCTATCATGTGCTGCAACTGGCGCACATTCCCGGGCCAGTCATAGTTCATTATTTTTTGCATTAACGAAGGAGCGATTATTTTTTTCTGAAAATGATATTTCTCTTTAAACAAACCCAAAAAATGATCAATAATGACAGGAATATCCTCTTTGCGTTCTCTTAGGGGAGGAACGGTAATCGGAAAGACATTCAGGCGAAAAAATAAATCTTCGCGGAATTTTGCGGATTCGATGAGTTCATTAATATCGCGGTTGGTTGTGGCAATAATCCGAACGTCAATCGGGATTTCGGTTGTGCTGCCCACCCGCGTAACTTTCATTTCCTGTATCACGCGCAAAAGTTTAGCCTGTAAAGAATAAGGTATTTCACTGATCTCGTCCAAAAGAATCGTTCCTTCATGGCATTCCTCGAATATTCCCTTTTGCTGACGATAGGCGCCGCTGAAAGAACCCTTTTCATGACCAAACAGCGTGCTTTCGAACAACGTTTCGGGAACGGCGGCGCAATTGATTTTTCGAAACGCATTCTCCGCACGATCGGAACGATCGTGTATTGCCTGCGCCACAAGTTCTTTGCCCGTTCCGCTTTCCCCGCGGATAAAAACCGTGGCATCGCTCTTTGCCACAATATCGATATGGTTCAAAACCTCTTTGATCGCCTGACTCTCGCCGACAATGCGGGTATCGAGATGATATTTTTCCAGTTTTTGCTTCAGATTCAGATTTTCCTGCTGGAGTTGTTTGAATTCAAAAAATCGTTTTACGCGGGATTCAATCTGACTGATGGAAAAGGGCTTGGTAATAAAATCGTAGGCTCTGTTCTGCATGGCTTCGACCGCGCGCTCGATGGTGCCGTAAGCGGTAATGACAATCGCGCCCATCGAGGGATACAACGCCTTAGCCTTTTTGATCAGTTCGATGCCTTTTATCCCGGGCATCATCAAATCGGTGATCATTAAATCAAACGGTTCTTTTTCAAGAATTGAGAGCGCTCGATTCCCTGAGTCGGCTGTCTCCACTTCGTAACCACAGGAAGTTAATGTTTCGCTTAAAACCAGCCTTAAATGCTGATCGTCATCCACAACCAAAATCTTTTGCTTATCCATAAGCTTCTTCTTGTTTCATTGTAACCAGACTCTAAAGATAACACTTTAACACAACTACTTCAACCTGTGATTTGTCGAGCCAATCACAATTCTATGTTCAATTTAATTTTCTCATAATAACTGTTATATTTTGAAAAGTATGATTTTATTGGTATCGGAATGATTTGACTACTCTTTAGGAGGGAAAGGCAGAGAATTTTTTTGCCGGCGATAAGAGTTGATCGCCTGTTGATTTTTTAACCTCTGGCGCAATTCTTTCTCTTTTGCCGCAACGCTTAAATTTGCTTCTTCCGGTCGGATATCTTTTATGAGTTCACGTAATTTCTGATTTTCATCTTTTAAAATTAAAACCTGTTCCTTTAAAAGCTGATTCTCCTTGCGCAATTGCAATTCGTGAACCGCGCGTTCAAATAATGAGATAATCTGATCGATGCGAAAGGGTTTAATCATGTAATGAAAAGAATATTTGCGCAGGGCTTCGATGGCGTATTTGATATTATGATAACCGGTCATAATGACCACAATCAAATCGGGATACACATCCAGAAGATCGATGCCCAATTGAATGCCGTTTTTTTTCTTCCAGCCGAGATCAAAATCCAACAAGGCTAAACCGATATCCTGATTCTTGATCTTCTTGTTTACCTCTTCCGGAGAATACGCCGTTATCACCTTAAAATCATGTTCGTTCAAGCCGTCGGATATCATCTCCAAAATTGCGGGATCATCATCCACAATTAAAATTTCTTTGTTGTTTAATTCCATGATACAGCTTATTTATTAATGATTTGTAAATACCTCTGAACGAAGCTCGTCGAACAATCTTATCCAGAGCTGACTGATAATCTCGCCCGCATCTTCACCGGACTGCGGATAACTGATGCATACATACTTTAAGGCTACCTGAATCTGATCTCTTTGTTTGGAAAAAGCGCTCTCCGCCTCTTCCTTTAAAGTATTGCAAATACTTTCGGCTGAAAAAAGATCGGCATTAGGGAAAATGAAAAAGGCGGTATCCAGAGTCAGCCAAATAACATCTCCCAGGGAGCCCAATTTTTGATCGAACAGCTCCTGGTATGTTTGAACCGTGTCTTGCAGCGCCACGGTTGAAATCATTTCATGCCACAAACTGATTCGAAAGATGGAAAAAGAAACCGGATACAATCCGAGCCGAGCTTCGTAAATTCGGTCTTTTATTATCTTACTGATAATATTTTCAAATCCCTTGCCCCTTCTTTTTAAAGGACCAAAAACGTGAAATATAGGCGCCGTTAAATTCACAAAGCCGGAAAGAAGTTTAAGTGTCTCCGGCGTAAGGTCTTTTTCGTGGGGCAATACGAGAACTTCCAGAAAACCGTTGATCTGTTCATGGAAGCGGAAAGGGAAAAGGTACAGAGTTTTTACTTCGGTATTCAGCTTAACGAGTTTATTGCCTATTTTAACCGTTCCCGCCATATTATTGAATTTCGACGGACGTTCTTTGCGAATGATCATGCCGTTGATCGGCGTAAAAAGATTAAATTGGAATTTGCTCTCTATTTCCCGATCAAAATTTCTGCTTTTAATAATGGAAAAATTCTCTTCTTCCTCTTTAAAGCGCGCGATGCCCACATGGGGAATTTTCAGGTATTCGTTGCAGGTGTCCAAAATCATATCCAGAGCCACATTTAAATCGGTTACCTGATAGATGATGGATACCACGTCGCTCATCATCAAAGACACTTCGCTTGAATCAAGTCTTTTCTTTGACATTGTTTTTCCCGGCTAATTTTTGTGACTGTTAACGATCGGGGACAAAAACATCGTATTCCCGATCGGATACCTCTTTTAACGATTCAATTAATATTTCATCTTTAAAACGAAAGATCTTCACGCCGGAAAGCAATTCGTCGGCGTGAAAACCAAGCCCGTTAATTTCGATGTGAACGTTGGGATACAGATTTTCTTCGATCACGATTTCTTTGAGCATCCTCTCCCTTGCGGTTTCTTTTTGCAGTAAAATCTCTTCGTCGTCCAGTTGCACTAACCGGTTTTTCAGGCGTTTTAGTTCCTTATTCAAAAACTCGATTTCCGCCAGTTTTTCGTCCGAAAGATCGGAAACCTCTTTTTCCAGAAGTTTTAAAAATTTGAAGCGCTTTTCCAGAGTCGAATGGCGCAAAGTCAGGTCGGCGCGCAGTCGGCTTAATTCCCACAGTTTTTTTTGCGAGCTGTTTTGACCGTGATTCAGAATTTTGAGTTCGGTGTAAATGTTTCTGTTGGAGCCTACGCTGGTGGCTTCGATCCCTTTTTCCGAAGTTAAAGTACCGCCTCTTATCTGTCCCTCTTCGCCTTTGACAACAATTCTTCCGCCCGCCGAAACGCTGCAATTGATGATGTAATGATAAACCCGAATATCCCCGCGTACTCCGACGGTGGCATCCTGAATGTAGCCGCAATACAAATTGCTGCCCGCCAGAATTTTAGCGCGCTTTTTACCGACCACTCCGTACTTTATCGTAATATCTCCCTGCTGCGAGTAAATATGAGCGGCTTCCACGTTGCCGCCGATCATTATCGAATCTTTTGCTTCCACCCGGAATCCGGAACGAACATCGCCTTCAATTACCACGGGTCCGGCAAACTTAATGTTTCCGGTGCCGTAATTCACATCCCCTTTGATGTGCAGAATTTTGTCAACATTCACCTGCCGATTACGGTAATAGGCTGAACCGTCGATTGCCGAAATCAGCGAAAGTCCGTCTTCCGAAACTTTTGTGTTTTTTCCTGCCGGCAAAGTAATGTCATCACCGAGGGACGAAATAACTTCGCCGGTTACCGTTACCCCATCCTGACCTTTTTGCGCCGGGATTTTTGTGACAATTACCTGATTTGTTTTAACCGTGTAAAAAAGCAGTGCCTGTTTAAAATCGATTCTTTTATTTCCGGATGTTCCGTTTTGAAGTTCCGCTTGCGGCGTAAGGGGGATATTCCATTTCAGAGAGGCGGGTTTTCCTTTGACAGGCAGCCTTCCTTTTGCGATTACGCTGTCATAAACCGGCTCTTTGTTCCTGACAATTTCTTCCAGCTTTGTCTGATCGATTCCGTATTTTACTCCGGCGCGGTTAAGCGCCTGTAAAATTTTTTCCTTTGCCGGAAACCTATCTTTACGCGCGGTAATGGTTATTTTGGCTTTCAGTCCGTCGGGATCAATATTTACTTTAATGTTTTCCACCGTTTTCAACTTACTTTGGTTTAACCTGTTGCCGCTCTTTTTCTGCTGACCTCCGCCTCCTCAAAATCAAACAAAATTTGCGCAATCTTCCCGCAACTGCATTCGTAAATAACGCCGATCAACTCGCCGTTATTGTAAACCGGTGAAATTTCGCCGCCCTGATGAATATCCGTTACCTGGACGGAGTGTTCGATTTTTCTTGATTTTCCGAAAACAACCTGATCTTTTTTGATAATCGGGCTATTGACGGTATTGGGCTTTGGCAAATTAGCGAACATCTTACTCTGGTCATAATCAAAAAACGATTCATTCTTTTTCATGGCTCATCAATACTTTGATTTAAAATATTTATCGATCAATTCCTGAGAGATTCCGTCCTGCCTGACAAAATCGGCTGTGCTCTCTTCAAATGAATCTCCGTCGTTATTTATCGGACTGTTCTCCAGCTCTTTTTCTATGGCGGCTACCACATCTTTTCCCAAAAATGTATTGGCTTTAATCCTTAAAGAAGAATTAAAAAGATCCACGAATTTAATATAGATCGCCTTCAGAATCCGATTTACATAGTCCAATTGTTGTGAAGTTATGTCCTGAAACTGAAAAGCGTAAAAAATATCCGAAGCCTCATTCTGAATTTCATCGATTATTTCCAACGACGCCTCTTTTTGCCGATCGCTTTCCACGTTTTCCTTTAAAACATCCAATTTGCCGATAATACCTTCGAGCCGGTCCATTACTTCGTGGGTCGCCATTTCGGTGGTTCGCGAAACCTTATTCAGATTGTCCGAAGCCGAAGGCAGCTTTACGGCGCCTTCCCGCATAAAAGTATTGGTTTCCAACATCAAAGGGATGATATCCTTAATAAACATAAACATGTCGCTGACAAGCGGTAAAATTTCATCGCTCAATTTTAACGAAGCTCTTAAATTTTCGATTTTATCCAAAAGATCGTCGATTCCGTTGACTTCCAACATACGTCCCCCTTTACGAATTACTGAACAATTCAACCATTTTTTTACGTAAAATATCCGGAGTAAACGGTTTTACGATATATCCGTTCACGCCCAATTTAATAGCCGTTAAAACATCCTCTTCCATTCCTCGGGTGGTAATCATCAAAATGGGCAGTTCCTTTAACCGATCGTTTTTACGAATATGCTCCACCAGTTCTTTGCCGTTCATTTCGGGCATATTCCAGTCGGTTAAAATCATGTCGTATTCGCAGGACTGGAGTTTTTCCAGGGCGTCCACTCCGTTTTCGGCTTCTTCGATTTGTGTTACTCCCAGTTTTTTAAGTGAGTTTGCAATAATCCGGCGCATGGTCGGAGAATCTTCCACAAATAAAACACGCTTGTTCTCAATCATTGTTATTGCACTCCTTCCTAAGTTTTCTTTTACTTTCTCCTCAAAAAATATGCCAACTATCCGAAAGCATACCTTGCGTTGATATTCCGGTAAAGAATGCTTTTGTCATTTTCCGGCTAAGGCTGCAAACAAGAAAAATTTTCCCGTTGAGAACAAATTATTCCTGTTCCAGCGAAACGCACAATTGCGTATCCTGAAAATAAAACCTTTGCACCGAATCGTAAGGAAGCTCGCTAAGGGATTCGATTTTCCCGCATTCCGGCAGTCCCAGTTCAAAGGATTCGTCCGGTACGTATTTGGCGAGGAATCGTCCGCCGATGGTGTTGCATAATTCGTTCAACCCGTCAATAATCGACTTTTCGTCGTCGATCACTTCGCCGATCATTTCGGTTACAATTTGCTCGGCATGCGTATGATCGAAAATCAGATAAAGCGTGCCGGAAAAGGGTTCTTTGATCTTTAAAGAGACCTGATAATCCCCTATTCTTACCGCTTCTTCTTTTTCCAATATTCTCACCTCTTCCAATTCCTGAAAGATCAGGTTTTCAGTAGATTCGGTTATAGCTCCATGTAACGCTACGATTAATTTTTCTTCGTTCATTTAAGAATCCCTCGTTAAATTAAGTTTAATGAATCTCTGAGTATTTTGTGCACCTCCGGTAGTTCCAGAGGTTTGGCTAAAACGGCAGCGGCATGCTCCCGGATCAAATTTTGTTCGGCGATACTGTTTTTAAGACTGGTAATTACGACCACGGGTAAATGGAAAAGTTTCGGAGAGCTTTTTATTCGTTTCAGCAGCGCCTCTCCGTCCATTTCGGGCATGTTAATATCCGTAAACACAAAATCAACCTTTTCATCCTTCAAAATTTTCAGCGCTTCTTTCCCGTTTCCCGCTTCTAAAAAACTTACGTCCTTTAAGCCGCAAATATCCAGACTGCGTCTGATTAACGCTCGTGCCGTCGCCGAATCATCTACAATGAGTATTCGAGCCATTATGGTTACCTCCCAACTTAAATAAAATTTACAAAGTCCATTCGCCCCGCCCCGGCGAAGAAACAATCACCCGACCGTCCCGCACAATAACAGACACCGTTCGGCTATGGTTTTCTCCGACATCTTCGGCAATCGCGCCGAGGCAGTATTTCCAGAGGAATTTTTTAATAGCCAGAACATTTCGCTTTCCGATATTGAATTTCCCTTGCGGGTCAAGAATATTAGCGCCGCCGACCATTTTAATCCAAACCTGACTATTCTTTTGAATTCCCAGTTGTTTTAAATTATTAATCAACTTCGGGATAGCCGTATCCGCAAAGTATCCCGGTTTTTTCTTTGCCCGTTCCTTGTTGACCTTTGAATCGGGCAAAGCGATATGTGCCATTCCGGCAACTTTTAAGTGCGGCGAGTAAAAAATCAAAGCCACACAAGAGCCCAGGGCGTATGTTTTGATCTGATCATGCGGATTTCTGCTGACCACAATATCGCCCACTCCAACGATTAAATTTGCCATTATTTCATCCCATTCAAATAGCTTGTTATGATTTCCGGTATTTCTTCCAAAGGCGCTAATCTTTCTGCGCCGCCGCGTTTGTAGGCTTCACGCGGCATTCCAAAAACAACAGATGTGTTTTCATCCTGCGCTACAGTTCGCGCACCACGTTCGCGCATTTTAACCATGGCATCCGCCCCGTCGTCGCCCATTCCGGTCAGCATTACGCCGATGGCGTTGCTTCCCGCATATTTGGCTACCGAACGGAACAGAACATCCACCGAGGGACGATGCCCGTTGACCGTAGCGCCGTCTCTGCAAAGAACGCGGTATTCCCCTCCGGATCGGATTAGCTGCATGTGATAATTACCCGGAGCGATTAAAACATTGCCCGTCATTACCCTGTCGCCCGATTGCGCCTCTTTAACGGTTAAATCGGACAATTGATTTAGCCGCTGACCGAACATCGTGGTAAATCCCGCCGGCATGTGTTGAACAATGACCACGCCGGGCGAATCGGGAGGTAAGGCGCAAATCAATTTTCGAATTGCCTCGGTGCCGCCGGTGGAAGCTCCTATGGCAATAACCTTGTCCGTGGTCTTGATCGGTTTGCTAAAACGAACTTTCCGGATTGCTTCCGACTTAAAATTCTTTTTACGCCAGTGCTTTACCTTTACCCTGGAAGCCATTTTCACTTTGGCGCGCAGCTCTTCCATCATTCCGTTCAAACCGTTGCGGATGTTTATTTTCGGCTTAAGCACAAAATCGATCGCGCCGGCAGCCAGAGAATCCAGTGTGATTTTCGAACCCCGCTCCGTAAGCGAACTGACCATAATAACAGGCAAAGGATGTTGAGGCATTAGTCTTTTCAAAAACTCCAAACCGTCCATGCGCGGCATCTCAATATCGAGCGTTAAAACGTCCGGTTTTAATTTTAAAATCAAATCCCGCGCACGATACGGGTCGCCGGCGGCGCCGACAACCGTAATTTCGGGATCCATGGAAAGCCCATGACTTAATACCTGCCGGACAAGCGCCGAATCGTCAACTACCAGTACTTTTACCGAATCCATTTCAATCTTCCTTAACATAAATCGCAGGTTGCACGTACTTAAAATAAGAGTTGTGATGGCTCAAACTTTCCGAATGACCGATCATCAAATAACCTCCCGGTTCCAGATAATTGTAAAATTTTTGAATCAGTTGCTCTTTGGTTTCCGTGTCAAAATAAATCATTACATTTCGGCAGATGATGATGTGAAATCGTCTCTTAAAAGGAAATTGCTGTCTCATTAAATTCAAACGCCGAAACAGGATCAGTTCTTTAACAAAAGGTTTGACCGCAAATTTTTCGTGGTCTTCTTTTGCAAAGTATTTTTCGACAAAGGTCGCGTCCAGATTAGACAAATTCTCCTTAGAATACTTTCCCTGCTTTGCCTTCTCCAAAACGATTTCCGAAATATCCGTCGCCAGAATCGCGCTTTTCTTTTTAGCGTCCAACAATCCTAAAACCCCGATCAGAATCATGGCGATTTGGTAAGGTTCTTCTCCGGAAGAGCAGCCGGCAGACCAAATGCGCAGAACCTCTTTTTTCTTGTTGCTCTGGAGACGCCTCAACAGATCGGGAATTGCTTTTTCCTCCAAAAAAGCAAAGTGGTTCGGCTCACGGTTAAAATAAGTATGGTTGGTGGAAATTCGATTGATCAGGGTGTTCAGCGCTTCGCCCGATTGATCTTTTAACAGATAGTCATAATATTCGCTGAAACTCCGGAACCCGTAAGCCCGCACCACCTTTTGCAATCGTCCCAGCACCAAAGAACGTTTGTGCGGTCCGAGAGAGATTCCGAATCGGTCGTGAACCAACTGTCGGATTTTCTCAAAATCTTTTTCCAATAATTCCGGCATTTCCATCATTACTTTAACCCTGTTAACGGTTTTTCGGTTAAAAGTCCCCAAAGTCCTGATCGTCGGTAAAATCAGGGAATTGATTCAAAGAGCCGTTTCCGTTTCCGTTACCGCTGCGTTTGTTGGCTCCGAATCGTCTTTCAGCGCTTATTTCGGCAACGGGTTCGTTTTCTTCGTGAACTCCGACGTTTATTTCTTCGGAGTAAAAGTCATGGGCAAGTTTAAATTTTTGAATCATACCGCGTAAATTGAGCGCCTGACTGGACAGCTCCTCGGCGGCGGAAGCGCTTTCTTCGGCGCTGGCTGCATTTGCCTGAGTAACCTGATCCACCTGTTTTAAGGCTTCGCTGATCTGTTCGATTCCTTCCACCTGTTCCGCCGAAGCGCTGGTTATTTCGTCAATCAGGTCGCTGGCTCGGGAGATATTCTGAATGATCATTTCCAGAGATTTGGCGGTTTTATCGGCAATGTCGGTTCCGTGTTTAACCTTTTGCACCGATCCTTCGATTAATTGTTCGGTTTCTTTGGCGGCTTTGGCGCTGCGTTGAGCCAAATTGCGGACCTCTTCGGCGACGACGGCAAACCCTTTTCCGTGAACTCCGGCGCGGGCGGCTTCCACCGCGGCGTTGAGCGCTAAAAGATTCGTCTGAAAAGCGATCTCGTCTATCACCTTGATAATCTTCGAGATTTGCTTGGAAGATTCGTTGATGTCCTGCATCGCCTCGAGCATTCTTTCCATTTGTCCGTTGCCTTCTTCGGCGGCTTTTTGGGCAGCCGTCGAAATTTGATTTGCCAGAGTGGCGTTTTCGGAATTTTGTTTGGCTTGCGAGGCTACTTCTTCGATGGAGGCTGTTGTTTCTTCCAGAGAACTGGCTTGTTCCGTTGCGCCCTGAGAAACCGACTGACTGGAATCGGCGACCTGATGCGCGCCGTTCTGAATTTGATCGACAGCGTTGGCGATGTTCTCTAAAATTTCATTTAAAGAATCAAGCGTTTTATTCAACGCGTTTTTCATTCTTCCGTGATCGCCTTTATGTTCGCTCTGTATTTTAACCCGCAAATCACCGGCGGCAACCTGTTCCAGAGCTTCCAGGACTTCATTGATCGGATTGGTCAGCGCGTCTAACGCTTCATTTATTCCGCGCACTATTTTTCGGAAATCGCCCTCGTGACGGCTGTCGTCCACGCGGAAATCCAGACGCCCTTCCAGCGCGCCGTCGATTAAGGCGTTTGAATCCTGCACAAGATTATTTATTGCCAGAATACAACGATTTAAATTTTCCTTCAGCGCGTTAAAATCGCCTTTAAAGTCGCTATCGATGTAGTCCGGTATTTCGCCGCGGGAAATGGCGGCAATGGCTTTTGCGGTTTCGTTCAAAGGCATAATCACAGCGTCCATGGTTTCGTTGAATCCGTTCAAGATGTCGCGATATCCGCCTTCGAATTTTTCGGCGTCACCGCGGTAATTCAGGTTTCCGGATTTTGCCTGTTCGGTTAAGTTTACGCTTTCGTCGATTAATGCCTGTAAATTGGTGCGGATGGTGGTCAGAGCCTCGGTTAACTGCATCAATTGACCGGGCAGGGGACGCAACGTGTTTTGCAGATTTCCGCGCGCGTATTCGTTCAAAATGGTAATGGTCTCTTTTACCGGATCGATAACCACATCCAGAGCCTGATTCAGATTGGTAATGACTTCTTCGTAAACGCCGCTTAATTTCAATGTTTCGCAGCGGGCGTCGATTTCTCCCTGTTTTTGTTTGGTAACCAGAGTTTCCAGTTCCGTCACAACCACCTTAAGACTCTGTTTTACGTCCAACAGGGCGTTCCCGAGAACGTCATTTTCCGAAAGGATTTCAATTTCGGTATCCACATTACCGGCGGCAAGGTTTTTCGCTGCTTTTGCCTTTTTCCCGATGGAAAAAGCCATATCCTTAAAGGTGCGGATTAATAGCCCCAATTCATCTTCAAAAGAATACGAAACATCAAATTCCAATTGACCTTCGGACAGCAGACCCGCCATATTGCGCAAATCGTTAAGCGGTCGGGTTACCTTTTTCGTCAAAAATGTGATAAACAGAATCAAAATAAAGACGCCAGCCACCGAAAGGAGTATCAAAATTCTGGTGGCAAAACTCAGGGCAGCCTGACGTCTTTCCATTGAAAGTCCCACGATCACGCTGCCGATGGTCTTATCCGACGATTTAATGGGCAAATCAATAAAAATTTCATTTTCAAATTCCGTGATTCCGGTAATTTCGTTAAACTTGGTTTCTTTATACCCTTCTTTCCGGTAACTGAATAAATCCTTATCTTCCGAATCCTTTACTTTGACCATTGAAATCTGCGGGTCTTTGGTAAAGGCTGCCAGAGCGTTGGCGATAAGTTCCGGGTCGCCGAATTCCACTCCGGTTTTCACGGCTTCCGCCGCAAGGTTCCCGATGATTTCCAATGACGCTTTTAAATTCCTGTCCAACGCGGAAGCGGTTATGGAATTAATAATGAGCATTCCGAAGATTATCATTACCATCAGGACCGGGATGAACAGGATTAATATTTTATTTTTGATGGTTAATTTGGAAAACCACATAATTTGGTCCTTTCTAAATTATTTTGACCTTCGTCCCTCGATAGTTTTAACGCATTACTGCAAAACTTT
Organism: Calditrichota bacterium; assembly: GCA_013151275.1. Classification (GTDB taxonomy): domain Bacteria; phylum Calditrichota; class Calditrichia; order Calditrichales; family Calditrichaceae; genus Caldithrix. The sequence continues at coordinate 30,713 of JAADIP010000092.1, forward strand.
TGAAACGCCGGCTTGTTGGTTGAATTCGGGCGTGAATTTCGCAGCCAGATCGGGACTAAATTTTAGATTAATCACAATTTTCAAACGCCCGTCGTCGCCGCGCAACAAACCCACAAGCGCTCCCGAATCGGAATATTCCTTGGAAGCGGTAACCACCGAAATATTCTTTTCTTTGCATCGGGATAAAATGTAAACGCGGCTCGATTTATCCATGAGCACCGGTGAATTGTAAACCACCAGCACGCTGTTTTCCGGAACCATCTTCAGATTATTGCCGATACTGCGCGCGTCATCGACCAGATACAATTTTATTTTTACCCCGATCTTGGCGGCTGCTTTTGCAATCAACTCTTTTTGGCTGCTTTGTTCGTTCTGCGGTAAAAACACCGCTATTTCTTTGGTTTCCGGAAAGATTTTTTTCACGGCAAAAAAATACTGCAGCCAGGTAATATTTTTTGCTGAAGCCGATTGACTTAAAATTAACAAAAATATCACGGAAATAAGATAAATGCGCTTCATTATTTGCCTCCTTGTATTTTATTTGTTTGACATCCTCTTCACTTTTTTAAAGCGTTCTTTTGCATAATTTCAATTTTCAAAGCCGAACATCGATAAGCGTTGATCGCGGATTCGCGAAAGGTTTGTTCGCGCTTATTTCAGTTCGAATATTCCTCCGACCCTTCTTTTCATTTGTTACGGGTTTTTCAATGATCATAATTTTCCGAATTCTTCTTCGCCGAGAACAATTTCCGCTCCCTGCCGATTAACCGGCTGCCTCGGATAAACCGATGGACTGTCGGAAACCTCCGCCGGTTTTTCTTCTTTCGGGCGAAAAGAATTTTCCGATTCTCTTAATTGCATCTCTTTCAGCTTAAAATATTCCATCATCTTTTTTAGCTGCCTTGTCTGGCTGGCAAGTTCTTCGGCGGCGGAAGCTCCCTCTTCGGCGCTGGCGGCATTGGACTGGGTTATCTGGTCGATCTGCGAAAGAGCGTAGTTTATCTGTTCCATGGCGTTCAACTGTTCTTTTGAAGAACTCGCCATTTCATCGATAAAATCGCTGACCTTGCCGATGCCTTCGATGATCGAGGAAAGGGCTTCGGCGGTTTTTCGGGCAATTTCGGAACCGCGCGTTACCCGTTCGGAGGAGCGTTCGATCAATTCTGTTGTTTCGTGAGCCGCCTTTGCGCTGCGCTGTGCAAGATTACGGACTTCTTCCGCGACGACCGCAAATCCTTTTCCGTGAACCCCGGCTCTGGCGGCTTCGACCGCGGCGTTAAGCGCCAGCAAATTGGTCTGAAAGGCGATTTCGTCGATTACTTTGATGATTTTCGAAATTTGATCCGAAGACTCGCTGATTTCATCCATGGCGTGGAGCATTTCGTCCATGCGCGTATTGCCCTCTTCCGCCTTTTTCTGAACCGTGCCGGTAAGCTGATTCGCCTGATTCGCGCTCTCGGCGTTTTGTTTTGCCTGATCGTTGAGTTCGTTAACAGAAGCAGTGGCTTCCTGCAGAGAATTTGCCTGTTCCGTGGCTCCGTGCGAAACGCTTTGACTGGAATCAGCCACCTGATTGGCGGCATTGTCGATTTGACGAATGGCATTTCGAATTTCTTTTGAACGCTCGTGAAAGGCTTCCAGGGTTTTATTCAAAGCGAGTTTCATGCGCGCGTGATCGCCGTGGTATTCGCCGTTCAAACGGATTGTCAGGTCGCCTTCAGCCATCTTTTCCATAACCTGCAATACCTCTTTAACCGGATCCACCGCCGCGTCAAGAGTAGCGTTAATACCTTCGATAATCCTTCTGTAATCTCCGTTATGACGAGTTTCGTCGGCGCGCACTTCGAGTCTTCCCTGAACAGCAGCCTCCGTCAATTCACCGGTGTCGGCAATCAAACTTTTGATCGCCTCGACGCATTGATTCAGATTGTTGCGCAAAACATCGAATTCGCCTTTGAATTCGTCATGAATCTTTTCCGGCATATCGCCTTTGGCAATGCGTTCGATATAATCGGAAGCGATGCGAAGCGGATGGATGAGCGCCTCGAGAGTGGAATTAATGCCTTCGATAATTTTCCGGTATTCCCCTTCAAACTTTGAGGCGTCGCCGCGAACATCCAGCCTGCCTTCTTTTGCGGCTTCGATAAGCGGCAGAATCTCTTTGCCGAGGGATTGAATATTTTCTTTAATTTCGTTTACACGGCGATTGACAATTATCTGTTTACCCGGCAGTTTTTCCAGCTCGGTCGAAAAATCTCCCTTTCCGTAAGATCTTAACGTATCCAGCGTTTTCCCCAACACTTCCACGTAAATTTCGACCATGGCGTTAACCTGTTGCGCCATCTGCCCGTAGGAGCCGGGAAAATCATCGGGATTAAGCATGTATTCGTAATCGCCGGCTTTCTGTTTTTCGTACATTTCCTGAGCGCTTCGGATAAAGTGCTCCAGATTCTGTTTCATCTTTCGCATGGAATGCCCGAGTAAATCTTTTTCGGAAGCCAGAGGAACCTCAACCGTCAAATCGCCCTCCGAAATCGCTTCCGCTGCTTTGGCTTTTTGTTTCAATTCGTCGATCATCGCCCGAAACGAATCCGCCAGCAAACCCGTTTCATCATTTGAAACAAAGGTAATCTCCTGATCCACATCGCCTTCAGCCAGACGATCCGCCGTCACGGTGAGTTCGCGAATGGGATCGGCTAATTTTTTACTCAAAACAAAAGCGATTAAACCCATGATTAAGGAAATTATGATTCCCACTCCCACCGAAACGTTGACCATGTGTGAAATCGCCATATCCATGTGGTTTTGAACCTGAAGGAATTCATCTTCGTAAACTCCGGCTCCGATAATCCAATCCCAGGGTTCAAAATATTTTACCGCCGCAAGTTTTGATCTTGGAGCAGGATCATCCGGATTTTTCCAGAAATATCTTTTGTAAAGTAAATCTTTTGGACTGAGCTTTACCGCTTTTTTAATGATTTCACGGACAAAAAATTTACCGTCGCTATCTTTGACGTCGATAATCGTCTTCCCGTCCGACTGTCCGTCTTTGGAAATGATGTACCGTCCCTTTGTTGTTCCTTTTCCTCCGAGCACCCAGACGTAACCCGATTGACCGACTCTTGTCTGCAGCACCGATTTGCGCAGACTTGGTATTTGATCCTGCTTAATGCTCAGGCTCAACGCGCCGACAAGCTCCCCTTTATTATCGTAAAGCGGTTTAAAAACGGACTCATACCTGTCGTTCACCATATAAGCCTGCCCGTAATAAGTTTGACCGCTTAAAAGAGTTTGAATGACCGGATTGGGTTTGCCGTCGGGGTTTACCGCGGGAATATAACTTCCGATAGCCCGCGCTCCTTCTTCATTTTCAAGCGTGGAGGCTATCCGCAGCATATCTCCCTGCGGATTCATTCGCTGAAGAATAGTGCAGTTTTCGCCCACTAATTCGCGGACATCGTCCACAACGAACGTTTTGGTGGTAAAATCGCGGTTTTTCCCTAACCACCGCCAGCCGATCAACAGTTTGGGAAGCTTTATGTTTTTTTCTTCTTTTGTAAACTGGTTAACCGCGTTCCATTCAACTTTATACGAAGACAGCGCAATAGTGCCCTTTTGAGTTAAAATTTGTTCGGCAACGCGCATATCATCTTCCAACTTATCCTGAATAATCCCGTACACCGATTCACACAACCGGTAAACATCTTCTATCGCCTGCCTGAGGTTTTGTCTGGTTAATTCGTTCACCGAGGCATCGATTTGTTTTCCGACATCCGATTGTTTATTCAGAATAAATATTACGATTAAAAACGTCGGCAAAATAACCGCGCTTAATCCCAATGCAAGTATCTTATTCTTAACGCTTTTCATGATCTTTTCTCCGGACGTAAACGATTAAACTTCAACAGCAACCGATTGCTGTATTTCATTCAGTTCTTCATCAAAAAGAAAACGCTCCATATCCAGGATTATTTTGACCTGTTCTTCCACTTTGCCCAATCCCTGAATAAAGCGGCTTTCTTTACCCTTTTTAACTTTTGGCGGGAGATCAATCTGGTTATCCGGAATATCCAACACCTCGTTAACCGAATCCACAATCAATCCCACGTTCGTTTCCTGAATATTCGCCACAACAATGCAGGTGCGTTCGTCATAAGCCCGCTCCTGAAATCCGAACCGTAATCTTACATCCACAACCGGAATCACCTTACCCCGCAGATTGATCACGCCCTTGACAAAATGCGGCAAATCGGGCAGCGGCGTTATTCTCTGCATCCCGATAATTTCCATTACATACCGTATTTCCACCGCGTACTCTTCTTTTCCCAACTGGAAACACAAAAATTTTCCTTTTTGCGTATCCATAATTTCTTCTTCAAAGGTAAGTTGATTATCTGTCATTATTTCGCCCTCCTTAATCTATTTTGATCGATTCCGCTATTTTTACCATGGAAGCCAAATCGAGAATCAAACATATATTCCCGTTGCCCAGAACCGCGCATCCCGATACGCCGTGTAATTTTCCGATGTAATGCGGAAGAGGCTTTATTACCAACTGCTGTTGACCGACGATTTCATCAACCAAAAAACCGACGGCTTTGCCCGTGCTTTCGGTTACCACAACAATCCCTTCCTCTAACGGACGCATGGCTCCCATTTTATTGTGCAGTTCCTGCAAGCGGATAACCGGCACTAACTGCTCGCGCACTTTTACCACCTCCTGACCGTCAACCAGATCGATAATCTGCTCCGTATGAACCTGAAGCGATTCCCTGATATCCAGCGTGGGAATGGCATACAGAGAATCTTCCACGCGCATCAACATTCCATCGACAATGGCGGTGGTGAGCGGGATCTTCAAATTTATGGTGGTTCCCTTTCCGAATTCGGAGGTTATATCGATCCGACCGCGGATTTTCTCGACGTTCTTCTTAACCACATCCATGCCCACGCCGCGTCCCGAAATGTTGGTTACCTTTTCCGCCGTCGAAAATCCGGGTCTGAAAATAAGATTGTAGATTTGATCGTCATTCAAACTCTCTTCATTTTCACCCAATAACCCTTTTTCTTTGGCGCGTTTGATTATCTTTTCTTTATTCAATCCCTGCCCGTCGTCTTTGATAGTTATCCAAATTTCTCCGCCGACCCTCTTCGCTTCCAGACTAATTATTCCCTGAGCCGGTTTACCCTTTTTGAGACGTTCTTTGCGTTCTTCTATTCCGTGATCGATGGAATTGCGTAAAATATGCACCAGCGGATCGGAAATGTGTTCTATTACCGATCGATCGACCTCCGTTTCTCCGCCGCTTACCACCAGCTCAACTTCTCTTTTCTTTTTCATGGAAATATCACGCACCAATCGCTTCATCTTTCCGAATAATCCCGAAAGAGGAATCATGCGCATCGAGGTGGCAAGGTCCTGCAGATCCCGAACATTCTTTTGCAAATAAGCGATGGCTTTCTCGAACCCTTCCAGCTCCATCCCGGCTAAATCGGGATGATGAGAGACCATGGATTCCGCGATCACGATTTCTCCCACCAGATCCATCAGGCGGTTCAATTTTTCCACATCCACCCGGATCACTTCGCCTATTTTTTTTCCGCTTTTTTTGGGCGCCGCCGCTTCTTCGGGCTTCTCGGGTCTTTCGGGTTTTTCGGGTTTCTTTTTCTCCTCTTTCGCGGCGGCTTTCGTTTCCGCTTTTTCCTGTTGCGGTTTTTCCTGCGGCTCCACCTTGTCGGATATTCCCCGCAAAAGATCGATCAAGCCGAACTTCCCGGGAATGATCGGCGGTTTTCCCTCCGCCAGACCCTCTATCGCGGAACGAATGAAATCGACGATTTTTAAAATCAATGAAAATTGCTGAGTCTGCAGCACCAGTTCGTTAGAGCGAGCCAAATCAAATAGGGTTTCCGCCTGATGCGCAATTTCATTAATATCGCGGTAATTCAAAAATCCCGCATTGCCTTTAATGCTGTGCAGCGCCCTGAACGCGCTTTGCAGATTTTCCGTATTGTCCGGATTCTTTTCCAGAATAATTAAATCCTGTTCCAATTGATCCAGTAATTCCAGACTTTCGTTGACAAATTGCTTTTTCAATTCATCTGTAATAAGATCGTTCGGATCCAAAGTTTTCGGCATCTCCTCCGGAACAGGTTGAGGCGGACTCCCGGCTTTCCGCGATGTGTCTTTTTCCCCCTTTACCTCCGTTGAAGCCATTTCATCAAGACGCCGGATCAAATCATCCGAACCCCCTTCAAATCCTTCTTCCGAAAAATGGGTCTTTAAATGATCCAGAAGAATTTGTAAGGCGTCGCAGACCTCCAGAAAAACGTCGATGTGAGATTTACGCATCTTGATTTTGCCTTTGCGAATTTTGTCCAAAAGCGATTCGGCGTGATGCGTAATCCGATTGATTAAATTAAGGCTTAAAAACCCGGCGCTGCCTTTGATGGAGTGAATGACCCGGAAAATACTGTCAATGGTTTTGGAATCGATTTCCTCCCCCCGCGAAATCGATTCTTCCAGCTTAAGCAAGTTAAGCTCCGTCTGCTCCAAGCCTTCGTTACTCTCATTGATAAAATCAAGTAAAATCTCTCTTTCTTCTGCATTAATACCCATTGTCCTCAGACCCTCTTGATTTGGTTTATTAAAATCACTAAAAAAATTTTAAACCGATTCGGATACTTTTTTTGCCCCTGAACCCGATTATTTTATCACCGGAATAAAAGGGCTTATTTTGCTCTTTGTACGTAACCGGCTTTTTCTATTAAATCGATAAGTAAAATCGTTATTCGTTGTCAGCCGCATAATCCTGCTTTATTGTTTTACCCGTACCTCATCATTGCAAACATCTCATCCTTTCAACATCTATTTGTATTAGCGTTTAAAATGAATTTTCCCGGAATACCGATCCAGGATGATTGTGACATCTTCCAGGGGATTGGTCAGTTTTACCACCTGATTAGGCGCCGTGATGATAACGCCCGCGTCGATTTTTCCGAGCACCCTGATTTGCGGGCTTTCCTTGAACGAACTTTCGCGAATGTAATACGACAGCAACATTTTTTGGGTAAAATACTCTGCCAATTGCCGTTCGTAATCCTTTATTTCAATTTGTAATTTTACCAATGAACCTTTTAGCGCGTTGTAAAGCCGGGTTAAGGTCGAATCAATAAATATTTTGTCTTTTCCTTCTTCGCGTAAACGGGCTAAATACTTGAGAATGCCGAGTTTTTCCCGTTCCAGCCTGTCCCGCATCTCTTCGATAGAAAATTCTTTCTGACTCAGTTGTCGTTCTTTTTGTTGATTGTGCAGAATGCGTTGTTTATAAGCTTCGTCTCTGAAAAAGGCGGCTCCCAAATAAATTCTGGTATTGCCTCGTATATGATTGGTTAAAAGGCGATTCCGTACCCGAATCTCCGAACTCTCGATAAAATTGGAAATCACCTCATCGTGACTGATGACAATACTTTGGTGAATGCCTCCGTAAACCAGAATTTTTTCTTTTGCGATTAAACGATAATTTTTGACATAAGAGGTAAAGATCGATTTTCCGGAAATAATCCGGCTGTTGTCAGAGCGCTTGGTATTGTCAATCCCGTCCAGCGCCTGAACATAACCCGCAGCCTGAATGTAGGACGAATGGATCATGCCCAGAACAAAAATATTCGACGGCGATTCAAGCGCCGAATGAGCGTGGATGTCTTCCTCCACTTTAACGGCAATCTGATCGTCCACCCTGCCGTGAATTTCTCCCAGTCCTTTTATGGTGAGAACCGGATGAACGTGTACGACTCCCCATTTGGACAGAAACGCGCTGCCCTCGGTAGCGGCGTAAATGGCGTCGTCCCGGGCTTTTGTATTGGTTCCGGCAAAAACGGAAAGATTCCTGAAATCCAGTTCGGTCTTTTCCAGAGACTTGCCGTCCGGAAAACGTAAAATCGTGCGGAAGGGCTTTGTCAAAGAGACAAGACGAAAATCTTTTTTTACCAACAGCCGATCATCTATTAAATCGATTGATTTGCCTTCAAGTATGTCTCCGATTATCTGTTCCTGAATTTTCGGACCAAAATGCACTTCGAATTTCGGAGGTTCATCCTGATAATATGCTCTTGCCACGGGCATCTGTTGGATGTCTTCGCGGGGAAGCAGGGTAATACATTCGGATAAAATTCCCTGGGTAATCCCCACTTTTTTAAGGCTTGCCAGAATTTCTCCTTTGGTGGTCGTTCCGTTGGTCTTTTCAGCCAAAATCAATTTGCCGTCCATCAAAGGAATTAATTTTAACGTGCCGTGTTCCAATTGAATCTCCATCGCCTTGTTCATGTGACTCCTATTCAAAATAGGTTTCCAATTTTTTAACCAACGCCAAAGATTCCCTCAGGTATTCTTTATAATTTCTTAACTTATCCCTGTATTCCTGTTCACTGTAATCGATGGATCCTTCCAGATCGATTAAATCCTTAAGACAATCGAACAATGCTTCTCCTTTTATCGGCTTTTTAAGTTCACCGGCGCAAGAGAATTTTTTTGCCGCCTGGTACAGTCTGTTAAATGACTTCGAATACAAATAATAAACAGCCACTTTATCTTTCTGATCGACGTCTCCGTTCTGGGGGAAATCTTTCAACAGGATCTGCAAATCAACAAAACTCAGCTCAACATTCACAAATACCGCCAACAACCCTTCTTTATCCTTAAAATTCAATGACTTGCCCCAATTGTGCATTACCAGGCTTTGCAAGTTAAGGGCGTTAGCCAGATGAGAAATTACCTGAATAGTTACTTCGTCGTTGTCAATTATCAGGATTTTATTCTTCATACCAGTTCCTCTTTACTCCATAAGTCGTAGAGTGAGCGCTGTTTTTAAATACAAAATCAAGAAATCAACAAAACACTATTTGATGTGTGCGGTTGTTTTAAGGGCGGCGCTTCTAAAGCGCGGTTAGCAAAATGATTGAGTAAAAGCGGGATTTCGCAAATCGTTCTTTCCGATTAATCGGAATTTAAAGTTATCCCCTATTTTTGTCGAAAAAGCTTAATTGGAGAAAATTGAATAGTCGTAAAAAAAACCGACATGCAAATCAACAATTTAAGGAATGCACGCTATGAGGTTAAGGCGTTTAAAAATCCTTTACATTGACGACGACATTGATTTTTATCGTTTGGTCAGCGCTATTCTCGAAAAAGATAAGAGCACGCTTTACGATATAACCTACGCCCAAAACAAAACGCAATTTCTGCAAGCTTTTAACAAAAAGAAATTTGATATGATCGTGAGCGATTTCGATTTAAAAGAATTCGACGGTTTTGAAATCATTGAAACCATTCGGCAAAAAGACACCCTGATTCCGATCTTAATAGTGACCGGCTCCGGTTCCGAAGAGATCGCGGTCGAATGCATGAAAAAGGGCGCGAACGATTACATTATCAAGAATTTTGAGCACATCAAAAAATTGCCCTTTGCCATTAACAGCGCTTACGAAAAAGCTCAACTGGTCCGTGAGAGCAAAGCAAAAGACATCTCTTTAAAAGAAACTCACGACGAGCTGCAACTGATTATGAACACCATTCATTCGGCTATTATTATTCTGGACGAAAAGTTCCGGATTTTACGCCACAATCCTTACTCGCAATATTTTTTAAACCTCAGGAACAACAAGATCATCAATCAACCCATCTGCGCTTTTATTAACGACCGTTCATTTTCCGAAACGCTTGTTAATTTTTCCGGAAGCAAAAAAGAGAGCGTCCGGTTTGAATTGACCCAGAAATCGGACAACAGTAAAAAACATTTTTTGATCATACTTCATAAATTTTCGGATAAGAAGCGCTATTTATTGATCGCCGTCGATTTTACCGACCGAAAGGAGATGGAAGAAGAACTTATTTTATACCGGGAGCATCTGGAAAAGATGGTCGAACAAAAAGCCCAGCGGCTTATCGAGGCGAATCAGGAATTGATGAATCACTATCAGGAGCTAAAAAAGCTGGAAGCCGAAATGCGTCGCCAGCGCCAGGAAAAGGTCAATATTCTCGACAATTTAATGGAAGGCGTTGTGTTTGTTGACAACCACGGCAATATTAACTGGCTGAATCGGGCGGCGAGCGACATTTTTCAGGTAGATCGCGATTCATGCATCAGCAAACCGTTTACATTTTTGTTGCACGAGCGGTCGCCGTTCAGAGAGCAAACGTGGGAATTTTTCGGGCAGTATCCTTTTCTCAAAGAATTCAAGGACGCGCTCGGCAGATGGTGGGAGCTAAAAATTTACCAGGTAAAAGACGAAAACGAAAATATCATCGGCACCTTAAATACGCTGTGGGAAATAACCGAAATCAAACGCAACGAGGAAGAACGCAAACAGTTTGAGAACCAACTTTTACACAAACAGAAACTGGAATCCATCGGAACGTTAGCCAGCGGAGTCGCCCACGAAATAAACAATCCCATGACCGGCATCATTAATTATGCCAAACTCTTGCGCAATCGCATTGAAGATCAGAATTTAAAACTCTTTGCCGAAGGGATTATCGAAGAAGGCGAGCGCATTTCCGCCATCGTTAAAAATCTTCTGGCGTTTTCCCGCAAAGAGCAAGCCAAAACCGAACAGGTTAATATCGCCCGATTGATTCAGTCTTCCGTGAATCTGGTCAAATCTATTATGCGCAAAGAGCACATTCGCATCGAGGTTAAAATCCCCCAAGATTTCCCTTTGGTTCCCTGCCGTCCGCAGCAAATTCAACAGGTTTTGATAAATCTTTTAACCAATGCGCACGACGCTTTGCAGGCTAAAACAAATTTTAACGATAATAAGACGATCTCAATTTATTGTAAAATTTTAGAAGATCCCGATAAGATGGCGCAAATCATAATCGAAGATAACGGCATCGGAATAAGCTCTTCCATACTGGAGCGCATTTATGATCCTTTTTTTACGACCAAGCCGCGCGACGCCGGAACCGGTCTCGGGCTTTCGGTCAGCTACGGAATTATTCAAAGGCACGGCGGGCAGTTAAGGTGCGAAAGCAAAGAGGGGGAATTCACCCGATTTTTCATCGATTTACCGTTGGAGTCGATGTTGGAAATAGAATCGATAAATTCTTGATAGTTATTGGTTAAGGGTTAAGAGTTTATTTGTTTAGTTGTTTAGTTGTTTAGTTGTTTAGTTGTTTAGCTGTTTAAATTAGAGCAAAAAATGGGTATCGGAAAGCAGAGACCAGAAAGCAGTAGGGAGCGGGTAATGCGTGATTCGTGAATGGAGAAGCCCGCTTAATCCTTAACGCTTAACAGATTCTGCCCAAAAAAGCAGGAATTTAAGTATTAATCCAATAATTCGGCAGAATCGTCAGGTTTTCGGATTGTTTGTTTGCCGTTTTAATAATTGATTCGTAGTTTTGGAATTTATCCGACGGAAAATACAGAGGGATTAAATGGCAAAGATATTATTGGTTGACGACGAAAAGAGCATTCGCATTACCCTTAGCGAATTCATAAAAGAAGACGGGCATGATGTGGTTTCGGTTTCCACCGCATCCGAAGCGTTAAGTTTATTGGGAAACAACAGCTTTGATGTGATTGTCACGGATATTATTTTACCGGGGATGAGCGGGCTTGAGCTTTTCAAATCCATCCGACAGAAATCTCCCAACAGTCAGGTAATTATCATAACCGGAGAACCCACCATAGAAACAGCCGCCGAAGCGGTTCGGTCTTCGGCGTTCGATTATCTGCCCAAACCGGTGGACGGCGAAGAGATTAAACATGTTGTGAATCGGGCGGTGGAAGTAAAAAATCTTCTGGAAGAAAAAGCCCGTTTGAGCGCGGAGAACCTGCGTTATCAGCAGCATCTGGAAGAGTTGGTCGATCTGCGCACCAAAGCCTTAAAACAGAGCGAACGCACCTTTCGCCTGATGTTCGAGAACAATCCCATGCCCATGATTATTTACGACATTAAAACCCACAAAATTCTCGACATCAATCATTCCGCTTCTTTGTTGTACGGCTATTCAATAAAAGAATTGATCGGTTCGAAAGTCGATATTCTTTTTCGAAACCCTTCGCTGGTTCCCGAACAGGTTGAAGTTGAAGACACCATCATTCAGGAATCCGAAGAGATTACCAATGTAAAAAAAGACGGAAGCCTTGTCGAGGTCGAGATATTGTCTCACCGTCTTTTGTACAAAGACAGAGAAGCCTGCTATATTATGATTAAGGATATAACCGAGCGCAAGCGTACGGAACACGCCTTAATCCGCTCCGAAAGAAAATACCGAATGTTGTTCGAGAACATGGCGCAGGGCGTATTCTATTTAAATAACCGCGGGGAAATTTTTTCCATTAACGAAGCCGCGAGAAAGATTCTGGATCTCGAAAAAGATCAAAAAAAACTGACCATCAACATTTTCGCCCAATACAAATTCTACAACGAAAAAGGCAGAAAAATCGCCGCTAAATCCTTTCCGCCTCTTTTAGCCCTGCAAAAGGGATTGCCCGTTCTGAACCAGATTGTACGCATCCGCCGCCACGATAAAAAAGATTTGTGGGTCATTATCGATTCGGTTCCCCATTTGGAAAGAAACAAAGTTAAAGAAGTGTTTACAACCTTCAGCGACATCACTCTTTTAAAACATACCGAATTTGAATTACGGGAAAGCGAGCAAAAACTCCGCGCCGTTCTTAACGCCTTACCGGATCAGTTATTTCTGTTTTCGCGGGAAGGAATTTGTCTTGACGCCAAGGACAATGAACTTCAGGGTCAGAATTTTCAAAAAATTATCGGAAAATCCGTTTTCGAGATATTTCCCGAACCGTTGGCGCAGCGTTTTCAAAACATGCTGCTATTAACCAATCGCGCTGGCGAAATTCAGACCTTTGAATATCATTATGAATATAACGGTAAACTGCGCGATTTTGAGGCGCGGCTTATCCGAAGCACCGAAGGACAAATTTTATGCCTGATACGCGATATTACCGAACGAAAGCGCTACGAAATCGATTTACAAAAGAGCGAATCGAGATTTCGAATACTGTTGGAATCCGCTTCGCAGGCTATTGTACTGGTTAACGTCCATGGCAGGATCACTCTGGTTAATTCGCATACCGAACAACTTTTCGGTTATTCGAGAGACGAGCTGATCAATCAGCCGGTGGAAACCTTACTTCCCTTTTCTTTACGCGGCAAAGATCATCTTTTAAATCAAAACAAATTTCGTCAATTCAAAACAACAATTCCAAAGGGAACCAGCGAACTAAGCGGCATGCGAAAAGACGGGAGCGAATTTCCCATCGAAATCCAGCTTTCACGGGTCGAAATGCTGGAAGGACCATTTGTGATGGCGCTGATTACCGATATTTCCGAGCGCAAAAAACTGGAATCGCGGATACGAAGGATCGAAAAGCTGGAAGCCATCGGACAATTAGCCGGCGGAATAGCCCATGATTTCAACAACGTTTTAGCGGGAATTATCGGTTTAAGCGAATTAGCCCTGCGAAAACTCACGGAAAATAATCCTGTCAGAGAAAATATTAAACTGATAATCAACAAAGCGGAAAACGCGGCGGATCTGGTGCGCAAGCTTTTAATGTTCAGCCGCCAGCAAAAAATCAAACCCCAGCTCATCAACCTGAATCAGGTGGTTTTGAGCAACCGGAAACTTTTGCAGAGATACCTCGGAGAAGACATCCATCTGATGATCCATCTCGCCGACGATTTGAATTCCATTTACGGCGATCTGAGCGCAATGGATCAAATTATTACCAATTTGTGCATTAACGCCCGCGACGCCATGCCCGACGGCGGCGAGCTCTCTTTACAAACCAGCAACGTCCAAATTACCGAAAAAGAAAACGACATGCCTCCCGGCGACTACGTTCTGCTTTTAATTTCGGACACGGGAATAGGGATGTCCGAGGAAGTTCAAAAGCACATATTCGAGCCCTTTTTTACGACAAAAGAACTCGGACAGGGCACGGGACTCGGTCTCGCCACGGTTTACGGTCTGGTTCAGCAGCATGACGGATTTATTCAGTTTAACAGTCAATTGGGCGAAGGCACTATTTTCCGCATCTACTTCCCCGCCGTTATCGAAAAAAGCAGCTTCAGCAGAAAAAAAGAACCGGAACTGATGGTCAGAGGCGGAAAAGAAACCATCCTTCTGGTGGACGATCAGATCGATATTTTATCGACCTCAAAGGAGACGCTGGAATCTTACGGTTACAAAGTTTTAATTGCCGGAAACGGAATTCAGGCTCTGGAAATAATAGAGAAATACAAAGACCTGATCGAGTTGGTCGTCTCCGATGTCGTAATGCCCGATATGGACGGCATCGAATTGAGAATGCTTTGTCAGCGTATTAACCCGTCGATTAAATTTTTATTAATGAGCGCGTTTAGTCCTAAGCTTGAGAACGAAAGGGATTATCTTTTAAAACCTTTTTTAGGACATCAGTTGGCGAGAAAGGTGAGAGAGATATTGGACTCCGGTTGAAGTTAATTTTCTGCGGAACAGGGAACGGCGTTTGTAAAATTACGAGTCTCCGGTCGCGGTTTTGGCTTCCGCGTCAAAGAACCTGATTTTCAAATATCTCCTGCAATTTATTGGCGAGAATTCGCGGAGAAAACGGCTTTTGAATGTAATTGATTCCCGATTCCAGCATGCCGTGTTTACTAATCGCGCTGTCGTCATAACCCGACATAAACAGAACCTGAAGCTCGGGATTATCACGGGAAATAATCTCTATCAGTTTTTTGCCGTTCATTACCGGCATTATAAGGTCGGTAAGAACCAGATCGATTTCGTCTTTATGTTTTTTGTAAATTTTTAACGCCTGATCGCCGTTGGACGCCTCAAAAATTTTATATCCGAGAGTTTGCAGGGTGTCGCAAATCAGTTCCCTGACCAAGTACTCGTCTTCGACAACCAAAATTCTTTGACCGCTTCCCCGGGACTTTGTTTCACCGCATTCCCTGCGCGTGAACGATTTTTGGCTTCTTACCGCCGGAAAGTAAATTTTAAACGTGGTGCCTTTATCCACCTCGCTGTAAACGAATATATGACCGTTGCTCTGTTTTACAATGCCATAGACAGTCGCCAGTCCCAAACCGGTTCCTTTTCCTTTTTCTTTGGTCGTAAAAAACGGTTCGAATATTCTCCGGCGGACTTCACCGCTCATTCCCACGCCCGTATCGGTGATAGAAAGCTGCACATAGGCTCCGGGTTCCACGTCGGGATGCAGCCGTTTGTAACTGGAATCCAGTTGCACCTGCCTTGTTTCAATAATCAGCGTTCCGCCGTCCGGCATGGCGTCGCGGGCGTTTACGACCAGATTCATGATAACCTGTTCAATCTGATTGGGATCGGCTTTAATCTGCCAGATATCGGCGTCGAGCATGGTAACCAGTTCGATATGTTCGCCGATCAGCCGTTGCAGCATAACGGTAAGGTCTTTAATGGATTGATTGATATCGAGAATTTTGGGTTGTAAAATTTGCCTGCGGCTGAAAGCCAACAACTGTCTGGTTAAAGAAACGGCGCGGTCGGTGGCTTTTTTAATTTGGGTCAAATAATTAAAAGTGGAATCCTGATGTTTGATTTTGTTCTGCAAAAGATCGATATAGCCTTCGATTACAGTGAGCAAATTATTGAAATCGTGGGCAATGCCCCCTGCCAACTGCCCGATGGCTTCCATTTTCTGAGAATGACGCAATTGTTCTTCCAGTTGCTTTCTGAGAGTAATATCGCTCATCACTCCCACAATCACCACGGGTTGTCCTTCTTCGTCTTTCACCGGCGAGGTGGAAAGGAAAATCATAATTTCTTTTCCGTCGTTGCGTTTAACTTTCAATTCGCCGTTCCAGCCGCCCTTTAAAGTCGCCGGAAGAATATGCAGTTGGAAGTCGTAACCGGATACCGGAGAATATAAATTTTCGATGGAAGTCCCGAGTATTTCTTCACGCTTGTATCCGAAGGTATCGAGAAAGGCTTCGTTTACGAATAAAATTTTTCCGTTAATATCAAAAACGCTCAATCCTTCATTAACCTGTTTCAGGGCGTGAGAGAGCATGTTTCGCTCTACTTCCAGCCTTTTGTAATCGGTTAAGTCCGAAACAAAACAGAAAAGCGCCGTGTTTTGTCCGAAAGGTATGGGGCGAACGATTAATTTAACCGGGATTATCCGGTTTCCCTTGCCTTTAAACAATAGCTCAAAAACGCTTTTTTCGCCTTTGTTTTTGTGTTCGGTAAACTGGTCTAAAAAATCGTGAATATTGGGAATGACAAAAAGGTCTAAAAATTTTTTTGACTTCAGCTCTTCCAGATCGTATCCGCTTAATGATAACAAAAACCGGTTGGCAGAGATAACTTTTGAGGCATCATGATCAACTATCAGCACGCCTTCGGGATACACGTCCAGCAAACTTTGATAGTTTTCTATTGAGGCTATATCACCTGTATTTGAAAGTAAATGACTTTTTTCCGCAATACCGTTGAGAATACCATCGATCATATCCACATTCCTTCGAAAACTCATTTAAGTCTTTGAACTCTTACAGTACGCAAGAGCCTGTCCACAACCTTATCGATCACTTCCGAATCGAAATAATCCTGAGAACTGATTCTTTGCTGGATTTCCTCGATTTCTTTGGAAGAAAGCGTTTCCGACTCCTTGACCGCTTTTACATAACCGCTCGCCTCGTTCTTTAAAGAAAGCAACTGACGCGCTTTATCCGAAATATCGGTCTGAACGGTTTTGCCGGTCGTATTTTCCGCCGATCGACCGGAGTGCTTTGACTCTCCCCTTTTTACGTTTCCGGACTTATTAGGGCGATTTACCCCGGAAGGCAGCCCTAATATGTTTTCTATGAGGCCCATTATTACCTCCAATGTGCCTTTTATTTATATCTTACTTTATTGGTCGTGGGTTCGGCTGATTTTTAAAATATTTTTTCAATTTTTTTTATAACATTTCATCTTTCAGCGCAAGTAAGAGGATGATTTGATGGAATGAAAAGACGGCATGGAAAAACCAAAAGTTTTTCAGGCAAGACAGGAAGCTGTTTTAATTCCGTTTAATCGATCTTTCCCGACGGATTGATCATGGATAAAAGTTTGTTCACAATTTTATCGATCACATCATCTTTCAGGTAAAAATCATTCTGGACTTTATTACGGAGTTCTTCGACTTCTTCCGGATTGAGCGTCGGTTTTTCCTGAACCAATTTCAGATAGCGCTCCGCTTCGGCTCTTAATTTTAAAAGCTCGCGGGCTGACTTGGAGATGTTGACGGTATCGCTTTTCTCCGGTTTTACCTCGCTGGCGGTCTGCGGCTGTTTGACGTCTTTGTAGATCGACTTTTTGATCTTTGTTTTTTTCTCAATCTTAGCGGCTTTATTCTGCTCGTTGTTCAAGCCGCCAAGCTGATTAATTTTGTCTATCATGGCTATTTACTCCTGAATGATATCCATTACCCGAGAATACCCATTATTATCTTTGCGGTTCTGTCTTCTTGCCGTGACTAAATCTGCATGTTGTTTTATATAACGGGTTTTACGTTCCCTTAATTGTTTATAAATTCGCTCATCTATTTTAACCAGTTGTTCCGCCAACGCCGAAATATCCTTAATGATCTCTTTGTCGGTTTCATCAACCTTTTGATCGGTAAGCTTGTTACGGAACTCCTCTAATTTCTGAATTTTATCGATCCATTGCTGCCGGAATTCCACCATCTTGTAAAGTACCGAGATGGGCAGAGTCTCGATCTGATCGACAATCTTTTCCGAAAATTGCAAAACTGCTTTGAAAGAATCAAGTTCTTTATTCAAAATCTGGTTCAAATTCTCTGCTGATTGAGTTTCCTGTTGAAACATCATGCCCTCCCGTTATATATAATGCCGGCAATTTCTTCCATCTTTTTCATTAAGCTGACCATTTGTTCCGGCGGTATTTGACGAATAACCCTTCCCGTTTCTTTTTCAGTTACCAGTATCATCGGCATCTGTAATTCAGGATCATAGGTAAACGTTATTTTTGTGCTAAAACGGTTAACAAATCGATTGGCAATGCTAATCAATTTATCGATTTGAATTTCCCTTTTTTCTTCTATCTGGGTTTCTTTTTCTCCTGCTTCTGGCTGCGACGAAGCCTTTTGCTTCGAGTTTTCATCTTTTAAATTAATAATTTTCGATTGATCCAGAGCAACTAATTTGGTTACTTCCGAAGTATTCCCTATTTTATTAATGTCATCCATGGTACCCTCCTTTTTAAGAGGTTCAGCCCATATTTAAAAACGAATTAAAAAATAACTGCTGATTCTGCAGTACGTACATGGTCTGCTGAATTTTTGTAAATTCGTCAAAGTATTGCTTTTCCTTTTTATCCAGCAAGTCATTCATATAATCGATACGATCTTCCAGATTTTTAATTTGAGAGTCAATCTGCTTTTTGCTGCCGTCGATGGTGCCGCCTGTTTTCACAAATTTATCGATATAATCGGTTAATTTAACCGCGACGCCGTCGGAAGAATTAAAGAGATCGGAAACATAAGCCGGATTTGCCTCTACCGCCTGGTTAAATTTCTCCGAATCTTTAATCGACAATTTTCCGTCGCGATCGGCTTCGATTCCAATGCTGTAGAGCAGTTTGTAATTTTGAGAAGATGCCGAGTCAACCGGTTCCGAAACAAGATTCCTGAGGTCGGCAATCATTCCGGAATAGACATAATCGTCGCTTAAAGGACCGCGCTCGTAAGTATCGGGGTTTATGCGCGCCTTTGACTTCAAAAAATCTATTACTTCGTTATACTTATCGATAAAGTCCTGCACGTCTTTTTTCACGTTTTCGAGATTGGGATCGATGCTTACCGTAACTGGCTGCGTAAATGTGTCTAACAATTGGAATGCCACGCCGGTATAAGCGTCGTCAACATTGTTTGAATCGCGGTACATGGTTAATCCGTCGAGTTCGAAAACCGAATTTAATTCGGAATCGGTGGCGGACGTTCCCACATTATAGATATAACCGCCGGTTGTTCCCGATGACTGCGCGGAATTATTGACATTCAATGTATCCAGAAGTGTGCTGGTGCCGAATCCCATGCGATAGGTATAACCGGTTTGTTCGCTTGTTAACACCATTCTGGAAACGCCGGTTTGTTCGCTGACCACAGAGGCGTGTATTACCTCGTCGCTGGTAATTGTTTCGTCAGCAACGGCTTGCGCCATTGCGTCGTTAATAGCGGTGCTGATCGTATCGAGAACCTGATCATTTGTGCCGCTGAAGGTATCGGCTGTTACGGTAACCGAAATTTGCACTCTGTTATTGGGATCCGTATCGGTGGGATGAGCGACTTCCAGGGTAAAGGTTTGATCGGTTGTAAAACTGCTGAAATCGGTGCCGTCGTTTGAAAATTGGTTGGACACCCGGGTATCCGATTTCGCCAGTTGTTGAACGGAAAGGGAATGGTTTCCTTTTGATGCCGAATTTTCTACCCGCACGCCTACTTTTTGATCGTCGCTGGATTTGGCTTCTTTTGCCTGAAACGGCAGTACGATGGCATCCGTCAGGTATTCCAGTTTGGTTTTTAAGGCAGAAAGCTTGGAATCCAGCTCGCTGAAAACCGACTTACGGCTCGAGAGATCATTCTTTTGCTGAATGAGCTCATCTCTCGGGCGAGCTTCAAACATCATGTACTGATCAACAAGATATTGAATTGAATTGGTTGATCCGCCTATGGAACTAAAATCCATGATCCCCTCCTAACCATACTTCAGGGTAAATTAAAAGCTTTTACCCAGGTACGTTTTAGGTCTGTAAAAATGGCTTTTGCCTCATCAAAACGTTTTTGATTAATTAAATTGCCAAGATACCGATAAACCGAGAGAAACGTTTCGGCGGTTTCCTTATAATCAAAGTTCAAAGACTGAATCAGATTATTGACCGCCGTTCTGGCTTTAACGGGATCTTTTTGAGCGCATGCCGTAGCGCCGAATTCATAAATATAGGCGACTAACTCTTCGCGGCTGGCGGACATAATTTTCTGAACAAGATACGGATTGGCGTTCCTTTTTCTCGGTTTTTGTTGGTAGTTCAGCATGATTTTACACTCCCTTTAAATGTTTAAAAGGTGGAGAGGGTTACTCTCCACCTGGATCATTGGGTTGCTGTCATCCATTAACGGAACATCGACAATACCAATTGCGGCGCCGAGTTTGCCTGAGTTAACGATGAAAGCGATGTCTGTTGCAGAATCTGCAGCTTCATTACTTCCATCTGCTCTTTGGCAAAGTCCGCATCCTCAATGGTACTGCGTACCGAGTCGGTATTGGTGATGGCATTGGACAAGTTGGATTGTTTTGATTGCAATCTTACCTTGTACTCACCCAGAGTTTTCATGTGACCGGAAAGCGTATCGATTGCGGAACTGATGGTCGAAATGGCGGTGCTTGCGCCATTTGCCGTGCTAAGATCGATGCTGTCGATACCTAAAGCCGCGCTGTCTGCATCACCCAGAGAAACGGACAATTGTTCCGAGCCTTTTTCTCCGGTTTGGAATGCCGTGGAATACGTTCCGTCGATCAACTTGTTGTCGTTAAACGTGGCGTTTGTTACGATGTCGTCGATTTCGGAAATCAGAGCGGATGCCTGACCGTCGATTGCGGAGCGCTGAGTTGAGTTTAAACTACCATCAGCAGCCTGGGTCGCTTTTTCCTTCAAGGTTTGCAGAATGTCCATGATGTTGCCATAAGCGCCCTCGGCAACGTCCAGGATGTTCTGAGCGTTGGATACATTGTCCAGAGCAACTTGCAAACCTCGTTTACGAGCTTCCAGACCTCGAGCCAACATGTAACCTGCAGGATCTTCCGCCGGCGAGTTAATCCGCTTACCAGTGGCAAGACGCAACTGGTGCGTAGCGATTTTGTCGCTCACCTTCGAAAGAATGGTGATGTTCTGCATGGCTGGGATGTTGGCAGCAATACGGGTTAAATCGGCTCCCATTGTTAAACCTCCTTAATTTAGTTAATTTGACCTTCGTCCCGGAAATTATTTTCCGTTTTTTTGACGTCTAATTTCTATGTCGTAGGGTATTTTCTTTTTTTAAATTTTTTTTCTGCCCGCTCATTAAAATTATTATTTTCTGTAAAATCTGCCTAATCCCATTAATCGGCGACCATGTTATCTTCACTAAAAAAATCGGCGGGTCGGGCGGGCTTTAAAATTTTTTTGATTGTTTGATTAATTGCCGAAAATGGTTATTTAAAGGAATTCTGGCAGGAATGAGGAACTTTTTGTTTTTAAGGTATTTTCCCATCTCCGGATGTACATGAACTGCAATTAACAAAAATCCGTCGCAAAAAGTTTTCCGGCAAAATAAAGCGGGATGTATTTTATAATTCGATCCTTCCGGGAAAAGGGCTTTTCGGATAAAATAAAGGCACAAGTCGGATTATATTTAAGAATATATTGCCTTAAACTTTTTGTTTTTGTCCGGATTCCCGATTTTACTTCAACGGGAATAATACGATCTTCTTTTACTATTAAAAATTCAATTTCCGAATTTCTCTCGTTCCACCCATATAATTGAGAACCGGATGCTGTTAATAATTCCGCAGCCGCGAAGTTTTCAATAAAAAATCCCTTTGTTGTTCCGTAATTTCCCAACAAAACAGCAGAAGGCGGAATATTTAGCATCAGAAGGCGGAATATTTAGCATTGCGCCCAATAATCCCACGTCTATTCAGAATTTTTGCAAGGAAAAACTCGTAAATTTACGAATTTTTGCAGGGAATAAGTTGCTTTGTGCGCTCTTGCAATATCTTCCATGATAAGATGATTGTGCCGGTTTGTTAAAAGTGAAACGGGTCAAAAAAAAACGGAGAGATAAACCCTCCGCTTTTTAAAAGTTTGATTTGCAAGCCGTGTTAATTATTGACGGAACATGGACAGCACTAACTGCGGCGCCTGATTAGCCTGAGTAAGAGACGAAAGGGATGTTTGTTGCAATATCTGCAGCTTCATCACTTCCATCTGTTCGGTGGCAAAATCAGCGTCTTCGATCGTGCTTCGGACGGCTTCGGTATTGGTGATGGCGTTGGACAGCGACGATTGCTTGGATTGTAAGCGCACCTTGTATTCTCCCAAAGTTCTCATCCGTGAGGACAGCGTTTCGATTGCGGTGGTCAAAGTGGAAATTGCCGTGCTCGCTCCGTTTGCGGTGGAAAGGTCGATGCTGTCGATTCCGAGAGACGCGCTGTCGGCGGCGCCCAGAGTAACGGATAATTGCTGCGTGCCCTTTTCTCCGGTCTGGAAGGCGGTCGAAAAGCTTCCGTCGATCAATTTGTTGTCGTTAAAAGTAGTGTTGTCGGTGATGTCGTCGATCTCCGCAATCAAAGCGTCCGCCTGACCGTCAATAGCGGAGCGCTGAGATGAGTTCAAACTACCGTCGGCGGCTTGAGTTGCTTTTTCCTTTAATGTCTGAAGAATGTCCATAATATTCGAATACGCACCCTCGGCAACGTCAAGGATATTCTGAGCGTTCGAGACATTCTCCATGGCTACCTGCAAACCGCGTTTCCGTGATTCCAGACCGCGCGCTAACATGTAACCCGCAGGATCTTCCGAAGGCGAATTGATGCGCTTACCGGTAGCTAACTTAAGTTGATGTTGGGCGATCTTGTCGCTTATTCTCGCCAGAATGTTCACATTCTGCATCGCCGGAATGTTGGCATTAATACGTGTTAAATCTGCACCCATGATTTGTTCCCTCCTACGAAAATTAATTCGTCCTTTTTGTTAGTTGACTTCTAATACATAGATCGTGGGTTTTCATTTTTTTTAAATTTTTTTAATTTTTCTGTTTCAAATCTCTTTGTTAAAAACACTGAACCACGGGTCGGTACAAATGCGTGAAACCCTTTTGTGACGCGGTTTTACCCGCCCTTGATGAGTAACAAGTGACAGAGTGACAAAGTTACAAAGTGACAAGGTCGTAATGCGTGACAGAGTGATAAGACAGGCTTCCTTCGACAGGCTCAGGAAGCGAGAGTGACAAGCTCAGGAAGCGAGAGTGACGAAGTGAGAAGTAAGAAAAATGAAAAAGGAAAAATGACAAAAGAAAAAGATTATCAGAAAGCAGAAAGCCGTGATGAGTGATTGGAGAGGTCCGCTTAACCCTTAACCCTTACACCCTTAACGATTAATAAATTCTGCCAAAAAAACAAGAATTTTAGTATTAATATAATAATGAGTAATTTGGGTTAATGTTTTGTCTTTCAAACACCGATTATTTAAATTTATAATCGGACAAAACTACCCGGGAAATTCATAATGCAGTTCAGAATAGAAGTAATTCACGACAATCAAAGCTTTTTATCTTTACAAAGACAATGGCAACATCTTATCGAAAAAGCTCAAATCGATTCTCCCTTTTTAACCCATGAATGGATGTACGAATGGTGGCAGGTTTACAAGGGTCGTCTTTCCGCAGACAGTAAATTGAACATCATTACGGTTTATTCTTCCGATGAAAGGGGGGAGCTTCTTGCAGTTCTTCCGCTTTTTGAACAAAAGAAACGATTCGGTCGCGGGGGAACCTTTAAAGCGATGCGCTTGATGGGCACCGAATTTGAATCAAGCGATTACCTTGATATCATCGCGTTACCGAAGCACAAAAACACTTTTATTCAGGCGATTTTTTCCGATCAACAGGTAATCAAATTATTCGAACAAAACGATATCATTGAATTTGCCAATGTTCACGATTCTTCCGCTTTGTTAAAGAAAAAAGAAATAATCGCCAATCTGCTGAATACCACACCTTACTCTTATAAGACCAAGGTGTGTCCTTACCTTTCTCTGCCCGACTCGTTTGACGAATTCCGCAACAGACTATCGCGGAATTTTCGTTCCAATTTAAAACGAACGCAAAATAAAATGAAACGCAGCGGATTGACAATAGAGATTGTTTCGGACGTTTCGGAAATAGATGAGGCGATTCGCAGGCTGTTTGAACTTCACCAATCCCGATTCCGGTCCAAGCAGGCGGATACAAAGTTTAATTTTGAGGCGCGCGGAGAATTCCATACGCGTGTGGCAAAATTGTTCCTAAAAAAAGGATGGCTGCAACTCTATCAGATAAAGAATAAAAACACCGTCATCGGATCGCTTTACTGTTTTAAATTTGCGGACAGCATGATGTATGTTCAGGGGGGATTTGATCCTGAGTACGGTAAATTAGGGTTGGGTAATCAGATTATTTTCAGGGCAATAGAAGACGCCATTGCTCTCGGTCTTAAAAAATTCGATTTTATGCGCGGAAACGAAGCGTATAAATACCGCTGGACTTCCGAAAAGATATTTTTGCACACACTGCTGTTTCCTCTTTCGTTTAAAGCCAGAATGTACGTTTTCGGTCAGGACATCTTCTTTAAAAGCAAACAATTTGTTAAACGCATTTTGGGGAAAAATCGATGAAAAAAACGGCGTTGGGAAGTTTCCGCCCGGCATTTTTCCCCTCTCTGGAATATTTCTGGCAAATGGCTCAATGCGATGTCGCCGTGTTTGCGGATCATTTGCAATACACCAAAGGATCGTCCATTAACCGTTCCGCTCCTTTATATGATACAAATGATATTCTGCGGATTCCCGTTCGTCACAACGGTGAACACACGGGTATTTTTAACAAGCAAATCGATCTGCACAGCCCGTGGCGGCAAAAGCACTTAAAAACAATTCGCCATTTATTCCACAACTTTCCCTTTGCCTATTACTACCTGCCCGAACTGGAAGAGCTCTACGGCGAAAACTTCCGGAATCTCGGCGATTTTCTCTGGCGGCTGACCGAACGATTGGTTAAGTGGCTGCACCTGCCGGTTAAATTATTGCGCTCCGGTCAATTGGGTAATAAGGGCGGAGCGGAAGAATTGATCTTTAATTGGTGTAAACTAAGCGGCGCGACTTTTTACATCGCCGGCGCCGAGGAATTTAAAAATAAATGGACGGACAAAGAGAAATTAGATTCTCTCGGAATCGGAACCCTGCTGTTCGCTCCTCTGCCCGAGTCGCATCTGCTGCAAAATTACGCCTCCCTTTCCATAGTTCATTATCTGCTGCAATTCGGACCCGAAGGCGGTTACATAATTCGCCAGTACCTTTCTCAAAAACGGCGTCCCGCTTAAATTAACAGGAGGTCGCCTTTTACCAGACATTATTGTGAATTCGATCCGGATTAAAACGGTCAACCGGTTCTGCGGTTTTTAGCGGCACCCCCACCGCAACTAATGAAACCGGAATACAGTGCAGCGGCAAATCAAGAAGTATCTTCAATTTTTTGATTCGTTGTTCGCGCGGATAAACGCCGATCCAGACCGCGCCCAGCCCCAAGCCGTGAGCGGCAAGAAGAATGTTTTGCGTTGCCGCCGCGCAATCAAGCGCCAGATAACGGTCGTTATTCTCCAAGCCCAGATCGCCGCACACGGCAATGGCTAACGGCGCCTGATATAACATTTTGGCGTAAGGATGAAAATCGGCAATCTGGTTAAGAATCTGGCGGTCGTTAATTACAATAAAATGCCACGGTTGTTTGTTGTGTGCGGAAGGCGCCTGCATTGCTGCCCGCAATAATTTTTCCACCGTCTCCTGCCCGATTTCATCGGATTTAAAATTACGTACGCTGCGTCTGGTCATTATGGCTTGCAAAACTTCCATCTTAACTCAATCCCTTCGATTTTTTTAATTACTTCAATAATATCCGATTTTTAGCAAAAATTCAAGGGATCGATTTTTTGGTTTAGAGTGAAAGGGTTAAGGGTTAAGGGTGTAAGCGTTAAGCGAACCTCTACTAAATAGTTAACAACCAGCAGCTCGTCACTCTCCGCTTCCTGAGCTTGTCACTCTCGCTTCCTGAGCCTGTCGAAGGAAGCCTGTCATGTCACTCATTACGCATTACGCATCACGCATTACGACTTTGTAACTTTGTAACTCGTTACTCGTCACGCATTACGCCTTTCTGCTTTCTGCTCTCTGCTTTCTTCTTCCTGCCACTCATTTTCGCTCAAAATCAAACAACTAAACGCCTGAACTTCTATCCGCGTCACCACCTTGTCACTTTATTGTTATTTAATCCAAAAAAAATGTAATCCTAATTTTGCTTTTAAAATAATTTGTTAATATTTTTAGTAAGAAAAATAATCACAGAGAAAATATACTTATGAGACGGAAAGTACTACTTCTGATTCTTTTGTCCCTCAATTGGGCGTTCGCTCAAAAGCTTTCAAAGCCCGCCATAGACGATAACTCAAAATATACCAACATCGGTAACATCGGGATCACCATTTCCAATTACGGAACCATCGGCGACGGCTTTACCAAACAGGTTCCTGTGGATCAACCTTCCTGCGAATATCCCAAGGGATCAGGGATTGAGCATCTGTTCGGCGGAGGATTATGGGTCGGAGCGCAAACTTCGTCCGGAATAAAAGTGACCACCGGCGCGTTTAATTCCGCCCGTTTCCAAGCCGGAGGATCCACAAATTTTGAATTCACCAATACCGCGGATCCGTTGGACGTGGTTTTAGAGCGTTCTTCTCTGCTCGACAATCAGTTTTACTCTCCCGACGCCATTAGCCATCAGGATTTTGTGGCGGATTTTACGGACACAAACACCTACGTGCCGGGAACCACCAATCAAATTTACGGGCACAATCCTTTAGGCATTGCGGTACACATGGAAACCTACGCCTGGAACTACCCCTTTGCCGACGACTTTGTGATTTTTAATTACACCATCACCAATGTCTGGGACGATACTTTAAAAGATGTGTACGTGGGAATATGGGCTGATCTGGTGGTTCGCAATGTGAATATTACTCCTCCGAGAATCGGAGCGCCTTTTTACCAGCACGCCGGCGTTGGCTATAAAGATAACGATAAAATGAAAATGGTTTACTGTTACGATTACGACGGCGACCCGGGCTATACCGACAGTTATGTTTCGGTCTGTTTTCTGGGCGCCGAACCGCAGGAAGACGATCAAAAATACAGATATAAGGTGACGCACAACTGGTGGTTGTTTTCCGGCGGCATCGAAGAATACGAACAGCCTCCGCGGGAAGAGGTTCTTCGTTACGAACGGATGAAGACTTCTTTTCCGGATGATATCTACTGGAAAAACCTGTACCAACGGGCGGGAAACTGGATGAGCCTGATCTCCACCGGTCCTTTTGAGCGGATCGATCCGGGCAAATCGATTAATGTGGTCTTTGCCATTGTCTGCGCTAAAAAAGCGGGCTTTAATCCCTCTACGGTTGATGACGATGCCGCAAAAGCCAATCTGTACGACAACATCGAATGGGCGCAAAAAGCCTACTACGGCGAAGACAGCAACCGCAACGGCATTCTCGATTATTTCGGTACGGATTCCACGGAAGACGTTAACGGCAACGGAAAATTAGACCGTTACATTCTGCCCACTCCGCCCGCCCCTCCTGCCGTTAAAATCATTCCCGGCAACGGCAAAGTGACAATTCTATGGGATCGCACTTCCGAACAATCGATTGACTTAATCTCCAAAAAGAGAGACTTTGAAGGATACCGGGTTTACCGGTCGTTTTTGAATGACGATCGTTCCGCCGAAGGCATTTTTAACAGCATGCAGCTTATCCGGGAATTCGACCGCAAAGACGATATTTTTTATGACACGGGTTTTGACGAAATCCGTCTTCCCGAACCAACAATCGAAACGTACAAAGACCCCGTCACCGGTGAAGAAAAGCAGACGGAGTTCTGGTACCGTCTCGAAGTGGACGGATTACACAACGGTTGGCAATACGCGTTTTCTGTTACTGCGTTCGACAGCGGCGACGCGACCATCTCTCTGCCCAGTCTGGAAAGCAGCCGGCTGCAAAATGTTGTCGTTGTTACTCCGGGTACCCCGGCAAGAACAAATAACGAAAAACGGGAAATCGGCGTTTATCCCAATCCGTACCGGGTAAATGCCCTTTGGGACGGCACTCAGGAACGGCAGAGAAAGATCTATTTTTACAATCTGCCGGAAAATTGCGAGATACGAATTTATACCCTGGCTGGCGATCTTGTCAGCAGTTTTACCCACAACGCCGCAACCTACAGGGGACAGGACGCCCAGTGGTACGAACGATTCGGAAGTTTCGGCTCGAACATTCAGACATTATTCCCCGGCGGCGAACACGCCTGGGATCTGGTGACTGAATCGGATCAAGCCATAGCGACCGGTTTGTATTTATTCTCCGTGAAAGATTTGAAGACAGGCAAAATCTACACCGGAAAATTCGTAATAATTAAGTAAGTAAATGTTCTTTGATTTTCAGTCTGATGACTCGGATTGCCGATTTGACGGCTCTAAAACGATAATTTTGTGTCAGCAAAAACACGTAATTTTATCAGACAACCAATTTTTTCAGGAGGGCTTATGAAACATTTCAGTTACCTTTTACTAATCGGTTTTCTTCTTTTTATTTCAACCACAGGCTTAAAAGCTCAAACGGCTGCCTACGACACGGTGACTATTTACGACATACAGCATGTGACGGACCCCGCGGTTGACGATCAATCTCCCTTATTTGGCGATACCGTCATCGTAAAGGGATTGGTCATGCACTATCCGCGTGAGCTGTATGTGGGATCGCGCTGGGCTGTTTATGTGGTTGATCCGGACAGCTTTCCAAAGCCATGGAGCGGTTTTTTCATTATTCAACACGATACTACCGAGGTTAATACTCTTTTCGGTTTTGTCGAACCGGGAATGATTTGCAATTTCACCGGCGTGGTCGATGAATACAGCGGTCTTACGCAGCTTGCCTTATTAACCGATCCGGTGGTTCCGGTGGAAATTATTTCAACCGATAACCCGTTGCCGGAGCCGTTGAAACTTACGTCCGCGGATCTTTCCACCAACGACGTCGCCGAGCAATGGGAATCGATGTGGGTCTATCTTGAAAACGGCACCATCGTGAACAATTCTCTGAGTTCCAACACCGCCAGCGTCACCGACGAAAGCGGCGGATTAACCTATCTTGACGACTATTTTTGGTGGTTCCGCAGCCGCTTTAACGACAATATTTTCTCCTGGCCTCCCGCGGGAACAAAATTCAACGTAAAGGGTTTTACGCGACACGTCAATGTCGATTTGTACACCATTAATCCGCGCACGGACGCCGATCTGGAAATTTTGTCCAATCCTCCCGTTGTTACGGATGTTGTCCGCACGCCGGGTGTGCCGACTCCGCGAAACGACGTAATCGTAACTGCCAAGATTACCGATAATACTGCCGTCGCCAAAGCCATTCTTAAATACAGCGTGAACGGCGATGCGTTTGTGGATGTGGAAATGCAGAAAACGGGAGTCGACACCTTTTCGGCTAAAATCCCGAATCAAACGGACGGCAGTTTTGTACGCTATTTTATTTACGCCGAAGACGACGCGGGCGACTTTACCACGCTTCCGGGCGATACCTCGTTCGGAATCTTTTACTACGTTGTCCGCATGAACGGCTTAAGCGTCAAAGACGTCCAATACACCTGGGGATATCCTGACGACGCTTCCGGTTACGCCGGATACCAGGTCACGTTAAAGGGAATTGTCACTTCCGACAGCTCTCATTTTTCGAGCGTTTATTACATTCAGGAAAAAGAGGAACCCTGGTACGGAATTCAGGTGCGGGATGTCTATCACAACAATTTTGCGGTCGGCGATGAAATTCAAATTACCGGCACTATCGAAGAACGTTATGGCGTAACGCGAATCGTCGTTAACGACAGCGCCACAGGCGTTACATTGTTAAGCAGCGGAAATTCCGTGACCCCGATGGATGTAACCACGGGCGAAATCGCCACCGGCGGCGACAATGCGGAGGCTTACGAAAGCTGCCTGGTTCGGGTTAAAAACCTGACCGTTACCAATCCGTTCCCTGACGGAGCCAACAACTTTGGCGAATTTATGGTCAGCGACGGCAGCGGCGATCTGCGGGTCGATGATTACGCGCTGCATTTCAGAGGAAACCTTGACTCGACTTTCGCCTTAAACGACCATATCGACGAAATCGTTGCCATCCACTATTACAGCTACGGAAATTACAAGCTCATCCCGAGATCCAATGACGATATTCACGGTCATACCGATATCGAAAGACCGATTACAGTGACCGGTTTCGAATTAAAACAGAATTTCCCTAATCCGTTCAATCCCACAACGACTATTGAGTACAACCTGGAAAAACGGGGCAACTTTAAACTTTCGATTTACAACATTCTCGGGCAGCACATTCGCACGCTGGTTAACGGCGCCCAGACTCCCGGCTTGCACAAAATTAAATGGGACGGCAGAGACGACTATGGCAAACCGGTAAGCGCAGGAATCTATTTCTACTCTCTGAAGGGAGAAAATATTAAACTGACTAAAAAGATGCTGCTGATAAAATAAGAATTAACAGCGCTTTGAAAAGGGGATTTCCTCCGGCGGGAGATCCCCTTAATTTAATATTTTGGCAAACAGCGCAGCGAAAAAAATATTTGTTGAGTTTACGAAGAAAAAATAAGATATTATAAGACATTTAAATTAAAAGATTTGAAGATTAAACGGATGAATTCAGTTTTAAGACCATTAGTTTATTTGGTTATTCTGGCGGAAATTTTATTTTTCACCTATTCCTGTAAAGAAAAAATTTCGGGAACTTACCATGAAAACGCTCCGCCCGAAACGTTTCTTTTCGTCAATTCCACGACGGGCGACACTCTAAATTCGACAGCCAGTATTCAGAAATTGTACTGGGACGGGCTGGACAAAGACGGTTTTGTGGTCGGTTTTTATTACACCTGGCAGGCGGATCCCGATTCGCAGGACTGGGTGTGGACCACGGAACGCTCTTTGACCTTTCCTCTCAAAATAGCCGGTTCCGATACCAGCTACATTTTCAAAATCAGAGCGGTAGATAATGACGGAGCCAGCGACCCGACTCCGGCGGTTCAGCTTTTCCCAATTAAAAACACGCCGCCTACCATTAACTGGCTTCCCGTCAGCCGAATTCCGGACACTACATTTACCGTTGCCAGCTTTATCTGGCAGGCGTCCGATCTGGACGGCGATTCCACTATCGCCTATTTTGAATACGCCCTTGACGACACCTCAAACTGGCGCCGGATTGCCGGTTACCGCAGAAATGTCACCCTTACCTCGGACAGCGGTTTAACCGAAGGAGCGCATGTCTTTTACATTCGCGCCGTCGATATTGCTCAAAGCCGCAGTAATATCATTCAAATGCCGGAACGCGGTTCATGGTACGTCAAGGCTCCCAAGGGCGATTACCTGTTGATCGACGATTTCGAAAACGAAGCCCAATCCAATTATCCCGACCGCTATTACAAATCGATGCTCAAAAACGTTCTGAACCAAATCGATCCGCAGTTGGATTTTGATTACTGGAACATCGAAGAGCAGTTTCCGGCTTCGCGCCTGCAATTTACCGAAACGCTTAAACTGTTCCGGCGGATTATCTGGTATTCCGATCTGATTCAGGAAACCGACGAACATTTTATTACCGCTCAGGTCGCCATTCCCGAATTTTTAAACAACGGCGGTAAAATAATTTACTCGGTTCAGTTTAACCAGGGCTTCGGAACGCTCGGCAGTCCGCTTGAATTTTCGCCCGTGGATTCCCTCGGCAAACGCTTTAACTTTATTACCATGAACAGCGTCTATTATCCTGATTCTTCGGGACAAAAAGAAGTAAGAGATCTTTTCGGAGCCGAACTCCCGGAACTGAAAGTCAGCAAAATTATTGTGGGATTGATGGGCTTAAAGCCAAAGCCCACAGCCATTCCCCTGTACCGCTTCAATGATCCCAAGTCGGATCAGGATCCTTTGTTTATTCTCCTGGGACGCAATGACAATAAAGTTAAACAGATTTCTGATAGCTTCTCTGTAGAGGACGCTTACGACTTTGTGTTTTCGGGAACGCCGCTGCACTATTTGCAGGGCAACAAAAATTTGGATGAATTCTTTAAGGTAGTTTTCGAAAAAATTTTTAAACCGTGATTAACAAACTCGCGGGAAGTTAAATGATGCGATTTTTTATTAATCGGGAAAATTTACCACCGGCTCGCCGACTCGCAGGGAAAGGCGATAAAGGAAGGTCGGAATAATGTTAAATATCCCAACGGAAATAAGTGTAATCGGACTTTTTACGAATTCATCATGATTTTTAAAACAAAAAAATTATTGAAACACGGATTTATCAGCATGATCTCAAACAACCAGACAGGTTTATTGAAATTACTTTTAACTCTGTTGATTCTTTTTTGGGGATTTGAACTGCACGCCCAGGCTACCGGGTCTATCCGCGGAATAGTAACCGACAAAGAAACCGGAGAGCCGCTGGCGGGCGTGAATATCGTGGTAAAAGGAACCTATTACGGAGCTTCCACGGATCTCGACGGTTTTTACACAATCCCTAAAATCGAACCCGGAGAATACACTATTGAAGTTTCGTATGTCAGTTACAAAATAATCCGCTTCACCGGCGCAAAAATCAAACCCGGGCAAACGCTGACCCTGAATTTTGAATTGGAGCCGTCCATTTTGGCGTTGGGTCAGGAAATCACCGTAATCGGTAAAAAACCTTTGATGGATATCGAACAGACCACTACTGCCAGAACCCTGTCCAAAGAAGAAATCCGCAACCGTATTGTGGAAACCGTAACCGACCTTGTGAGTCAGCAGGTCGGTGTGACCAAGCAGGATGACGCCATTTACATTCGCGGCGGTCGTTCGTACGAGTCTCAATATCTTGTGGAAGGTCTTTCGGTGCAGGATCCTTTGTCGGGAACCGGATTCGGTCTTCAGGTCAGCTCTCACGCCATCGAAGAAATCGAAGTTTTAACCGGCGGATACAAAGCGGAATACGGTCAGGCTACTTCCGGAGTGATCAGCGTTAAAACCAAATCGGGCGGCGACAAATACGAAGGATATTTTTCTTTCAAAACCGACAATCTGTTCGGAAATTACAGTTCTTCCGATTTCAGCTTTAACATGGATCATCTTGAGGTGAGTTTAAGCGGACCCGAACCTTTGACCAACAACCTGATATCGGGCATGGGATTATCTTTGCCCGGCAAGTTCTACTTCTTTTTTGATCTGCAATCCAAAATTTACGATGATTACACGCGCTCCACGGCAAAGCAGCTCCATTCGTCAATAGCCCCTACGCTTAACGGTCTTGTAAAACGCGATTTTTTTGCTCCCAGAGAAAACAATCTCTGGAGCGGTATCTTTAAACTAACCTGGAAAATTGATCCCACGCGCAAGTTGACCTATCTTTACAACAGATCGCTTGCCATTAACCAGAACACGCAAAGCCTGCAAACAAATTTGAATTATGTTGAACCCAAACCCGGTTTTCCTTACATCTATTCCAAAATTCTGGACAATTTTAACACCTATACGCACGACAACGAGCAAATAGCCTTAACCTGGAATCACACCATAAATTCGACGACATTTTATGCGCTGCAATTCAGCAGATATTTCGCGCAACTGCGCAGCGAATGGGGCGATGATTTGTGGCGCGGCTATAAGCAGCCTTTGGATGTTCCGCGGCTTCCGGTTGAATATTACACCCCTTACGGCGATTCGTCAAAAGTGCGCGTAATTCCCGGCGACGGCTTTTACGATTACGGGAACGCGCTTTCCTGGCATGACCATTTCATGTATTCTTACACCTTTAAAGGCGATCTCACCCACCATTCCGGCGATATTCACACGATTAAAACCGGATTTGAAGTGGCTTTTAAAGAAATGCAATTGATCGATATTCAGGAGCCCTTTGCCGGACCCTACGGTTCGAGTCAGGATTTATTTCACGTTTTTCCCGCGGACGGAGCTTTTTACCTTCAGGACGATATTCGTTTCGGCGGATTTATTTTAAACATGGGATTCCGGCTCGATTACTGGGCGCCGGGAAAATTTGCCGATGAAGCCATTGCCGACACCACCAATTTCATCAGCGATTCGCAACGGCGTAAATACGAAAAAGATTCCTTTGTGGTTTTCGGACGCCATGTCAAAGCGCGGTTAATGCCCAGAATCGGCGTCTCCTTTCCGGTAAGCAACAATCAGATGCTCTACTTTAATTACGGACATTTTTCCAAACGTCCCAGACCGCAGTTTGTCTATTCCGGATTATCGACCGTAAGCGCGCGCTCGGCGTATCAAACTTACGGCAATCCGGCTTTAAATCCCGAAACCAGCGTAAAATACGAGCTGGGCATCCGCAATCAATTCACGGAAAACGATGTGCTCAGTATTTCCGCCTATTACAAAGACATTTTCGATTATGTAAAAACCACGCGATTCCGTCTTCCCGGGCGCGGCAGGCAAACGGCTTACACTTATGTGAATCTGGATTACGCCCGTTCCCGCGGAATAGAGATCGAATACAAAACGCGTCTCGGCAAGTACTTTTTTGGCGACGTCTCCGGCAGTTACTCGATTACCACGACAAAATCTTCCAACGCCTCCTCCATTCTGCAAATCGACCGAAGCGCCACCGGCGAAGATATGCCCATCAGAGAATCGTACGCCGCCTGGGACAGACCGTGGCAGATTTCCGGCAATCTTTCGTTCAGAGTGCCCAAAAATCAAAAGCCGCGCTTCTTCGGAATTACGCTATTCAGCAGTTGGAATTTTAATTTGCACTTTTTCATGCAGGCGGGAAGACGCTACACCCCCGCCGTTTTTTCCGGACAGTACCGCACAGACGGACGTCCCATTTATTACACCGAACGCGACGTGGAAGAAAAAAACGTTTACAGTAAGGTCGGCAGCAACTGGAAATGGGTGGATTTAAGCTTTAAAAAGTATTTCAGTTTTATGGGAATAAGATACACCACGTATTTTGAGATCAGAAATTTGTTTAACAATAAAAACGCGCAGATAATTAATCCCGTAACCGGAAGAGCCTACGAATACGGCGACCCGATACCCATCAGCTGGAACGATCCGGTTTACCCGGACCGCCACTGGCCGCACGCTCCGTATCCGTTTGATCCGGCGCGGTATCGTGCGCCTCGCCATATTTTGGCTGGTATTTCGGTGCAATTTTGAAAAATCGAATAAATTGAGTGATTATGAATTTATTTAAGACGAAATTTAGAAGTAAAGAGAAGATGAGTTTAGTGGGAAAATTTTTAGTAATCGTTTTAATTGTAGCAGGGACTGTCTTTCCCGCCTTCGGGCAGTTTTTTCCCGACCTCGGCGGTCAACGCCGCGGAACCTCCGCCGCTCAATTTTTGAAAATAGGACAGGGCTCCAGAGGATTGGGAATGGGCGAGGCGTTTGTCGCAATCGCCAACGATGCCGAAGCTTTGTATTGGAATCCGGCGGGTTTAACCAATTTTGACAAGCATTCGGTCTTCTTTTCGCACACGCAATGGCTGGTGGAAGTCCAGTTGGAATACGCGGGATTTGTCTATCATCTGAATTCAACAAACGCTGTCGGCGTAGCCCTCACCTTTTTACACACGGACGAAATGAAAGAAACCACCGAATTTCAACCTCTCGGAACGGGACGCTATTTCACTTTCAGCGACTTTCTTTTGAGCTTTACTTACGCCCGCAGAATGACCGATAAGTTCAGTTTCGGAATTTCGACCAAGTGGATGCAGGAAAACATCGCCGAACTTACCATGCGCTCGTTGTTGTTCGATCTGGGAATATTTTACAATACCGGCTGGCGGACAACCCGCTTCGGAGTCGTGATTTCGAACTTCGGCTCAGATATGGAACCGACCGGCAATATCACCTACCGGAATCTGGAAAACGCCGAAGTAACGGTGAATTCATTTCAGTCTTTTCCGCCGCCCATCATCTTCAGGATCGGTCTTGCCGCCGACCTGTACACGGGAAAAAATCAGATATTAACGGGTTCCGTGCAGTTAAATCATCCCAACGATAATAAGGAAAACCTGAATTTCGGACTGGAATACGGCTGGCGAAAAACGCTTTTTCTGCGGGCGGGTTACAAAAGCGCGCAGATCGAAGAGAACCTTTCTTTCGGCTTTGGAATTCAAACATTAATTGCCGGATTTGGTTTTAAGCTGGATTACGCTTACACCAATTTCGGACGTCTGGGCTATGTGAACCGTTTTTCAGCCAAAATCGAGTTTTAATGAAATCTGAGGTAACTAAAAAGAGTACAACATTATGAGAATATTAAGTTTTGCGGCATTAAGTCTTTTGATTCTTTTGTTAATTCAATGCAAACACGAAACGCTCCCCCTGCCTTCCATTCCGGAAGACGAACCGCAAGTCAGCAGCGACGAGTACGTTCAGTTAAACGAAGTATTCGACGCCGCCCACGGGTACCATTTCAGCGCTCCGGCGGATATTTATTACGGCGTTGACAATTTTTTGTACATCGCCGACACCGGTAACGACCGCATCGTGATGATGGACCTCGGCGGCGGGATCATGGGATATTCCGAATCTATTCCCCATCCCGAGGCTATCACGCAAAACGACAGCCTGCAATTACTGATCGTAAACAAATCCAACCGAATCTACAAAATCGATCTGTTTAAATATGGGCACAACATCGGAGACGCCGAGGTGGAAATCGTTTACGAACAATCATCGGAACCCACAAGACAGTTTACCGGAATTTCGGTGCACAACGGATTTGAATACTATGTTACCGTAGTCGATTCCACCGTTTCGCCCGTGCTTAGCCAGATTTACGACTTTTTCGGCAACAACAAACTTAAAGGACCACTGCCGCTTTACACCAACGGCAGCGGATTGTTTTCGGCGCTTATCCCGACCGGCATCGTTTCGTTAAGAGAACAATATCTGGACATCTCTTCGCGCGAAGACACCCGGGCGTTTATTTTTTGCCAGAGCGGATCGTATCCCGCAGCCAATCTGGTTAATTATTACAAGGTGCAGTTCATTACCACGGTGCAGTTTGAGGGTCAGGAAGTCCTTTCGCCCAAAACCGATCTTTCGGGCACTCCCGAAGAAGACTATCTCTACTATTTCAACAAATTCTATCTTCCCGAAGATGTGGCGCTTGATCACGCGGGTAATATTTTCGTGGTTGACGCCGGCAGCGCCGACGGAGAACATACTCCCGGATTTTACCGTTTCGGACCGACCGGACAGGAGCAGCAATCGGTTAAAGGATTCGGCTCGGGAGATTATCAGTTTAAAACGCCCAAGGGAATTGCCGTTACGCCGAACACCGAATATCAAACCGTTTATATTTCGGACACCGGGAACAATCGTATTTTGCAGTTTAAGTTAGCAAAAGATCTGTGACAATTCGGGAAGCGGAAATTTGCGTCTGTTAAGTTCCCGATTTCCGATTCCGCCTTCCGGAAGAGCTTAGTTCCGGTTAAGATTAAACCCATTCTGCTTTAAAGCCATGACGCAAAAATCAAAAATTTTAGGATCGCTCTTCTCTTTTCTCCTGATTTTTTTCCTGCTCCTGTTCTCCTTTGTCCAACGAACCCATGACCGATATTTCAAAAATCAAAGTTCAGACCTATCTGTTTAAGGACTATAAGCGCGGAAAAGAGCATCAATTTGTTCGCGTGCGCATTCGGGACAAAGCAGACCTTTTTGCGGAGATTAAAGGAGGAGGAGTCTATTTTAACGGCGGAAAATCAACCTTTGTCAATTGGCTGATCAATACTCCGCAATACGAGCCGGAGTCTTACGATAAAAAATTATTCCTGCCCAATACCGATTACACCTTAACGGTTATGCTTTCGGACAGCAGCAAATATTACTGCCGCATCAGAACGCCCGATAAAGACCTGATTCGGTTCAATGCGTCCGCTCTGAAAACCGTGTTCTGTCATTTCGAACGAAGAGAAAAATCTTATAATTCCAATAAAAACAAAAGATTTCTCGTCGCTACGCTTCCTCGAAATGACAATTACAGACTTTTTAGCGTGGGCTCAATCATAGAAATGATAATGACAGACTTTTTCAGAGTGAACTCAATCATATTAAACGAACTATTATTCTTGCAAAATTTTCTTACAATCAATTCCAATCAATATGAAAAATTATTTCACAATCTTTCCATAGCAGCGCATCTAAATTTTATTATCTTCCGCGTAATCCGTGTTAATAATTCTCAATGTAAATTTTTCCCTTGCTCATCGACTTAATAAAACCGATCTTATCCCAAAACTCCCGGAACAGCGCAAAATCGAATCGCTTCAACTCTTTAAATTCGTTGCCCGCCGCGGCGAACAATCGTTTCTCTTTGATCAGTCTTTCCAAAATTTCCAGTCCCAGCCGGGTTCGTTTATCCAGCCGATCTTTGTCTGCGAGTATTTCCGCAAACGAAACATCCCCGTCAATTCCGGGAAGCGCTTTTAAAAAATTCACCATTCGGCTCAAAATAAAAAGCGTGTAAATTCCGTCCCGCATGCTTTTATCGTCAACCGCTCCCAGCGTTGTCAATCTTCCGTTAACCCAGTCCCATTTGCTTTTCTTCGATATTTGACGGTAAAGCGGCATATCCGGCGTGACGTAAAACGGCGAAGCGCCGACCTTAACTCTTAAACGGCTGTGGAATATCAACGTATCGACCATTGAAGAGAGTGTGTCGCCGGGTAAGCCCAGAATCTGGTACGAAATAACGGACATCCCCAACCGCTCAGCCTCTTCCGCAACCTCTTTGTAGCGCGCGAGATTGTGCGGACGTTTCAACCGCGAAAGCAAGCCGGTATTGATGCTGACCAGACTGATATTCAAATCGCGAAATCCCGCTTTATACATTAAAGGCAAAATATCCGCGGAAAGGCGAAAATACGAAAGACCGTTCATTGCCATAAATTTTACCTTTTTATCGCGGAAGTTTGAAATGAGCGCCCGATTCAACCTTTCGAATCGCTTCAGGTCAAAACTCAGGTTGTCGTCTTCAAAGTCAAACACCGAATAGCCCTGATCGTATCTCATTTCCAATTCCTCGACGATATTTTCAACGGAACGCAGACGGAACGAATCGCCGAACGTTTTATGCACGGAACAAAAAGCGCAGCGGTACGGGCAGCTTCGCGAAGAAATAACAAAACAAAGATTGCTCTTTCCGTAGCGGTAATTTTCCGGCTTAAAATCGGACAAATCGGGAAAGGGAATTTCTTCCAACGGGAAGTTCGCTTTTGCTTCGTTTAAGCGGATATTTGAATCGCCGCTCTTAAAACCCAGATTAGGCACCTTTTCCCACTTTTTTTTCCCGAGCCATTGATCAATAAATTCAACCATGGGACGCTCCCCTTCCCCGCGAATCGCAAAATCAACAAAGGGATGCTCCAGAACCTTTCGCGGCATTGCCGAAACATGAGAGCCGCCCAAAAGAACCGGTATCTGCAATTTCTTTTTAATTATTTCCGCCAGCATCAACGCCTGAGGCGCGTAAGCGGTGAACAGCACCGGAACGCCTATCAAATCGGGATTCATCTGCGCGAGATCGGAAATAATTTTATCGTAAGACGCTCCGAAACGATAATAATGGTAAAATGTGGAAAAGGGACTGCGATCGGGATACGGATAATATTCTCGAAGAAACAGTAATTCTTCGGGCAAAGGGATCGACCGTTTTTGATACCCGTGATGGTAATCTTTGATAATTACTTCAATTTCCGGAAAATACTTTTTAATCGCAGCCTTCAGATAAGCCAGACCGATGGGCTGCAGCCGAACGGGCGTGGAATAAAAATCTTCTACCGGCGGTTGGATTAATACAATTTTCATCGAACTTCCGTTAATTGATCGTAAGGTAAAAACTTTTGCTAAACCTTTTCGTAAATTTAAACATTTTTTAATTTGATTGGCGAATTTATTGATCCGAATAAAAATTGGATTCATTGCGACCTAAAATGTAAATTGATGCTTCAAATAATGAATGGTTTGAGTTTATTTTTTAAATTTCAATGGATATTTGTAATTTCAATATTTTAAAGCGAATTTAATAACGGGAAGCGAATGAAGCTTTATTTTAAAATATTAGGATTCATCAAGCCCTATTGGCAGGGAATACTTCTTATCGTCGTATTGACTTTTTCTTATGTCATCTTCAACAACTTATCGATCTGGGTTTCCGTTGACTTTGTGCGTGAGTTATTCAGCCCGGCGTATCTCCAGCAGCAATCAATCGAAAACAAACCCGACGCATCTGAACAAAAACCCGCGGAATCAGCAAAACCCAAAGGTATTTCGAATGATCTTCAAAAGCTGACTACAAACACGCAGGGAATCTATCAAAAGATAAACGCCAAGATAAAATCGATCATCCTGAAAAAAGACCGCTTTCAAACGCTAAAGATTGTTTGTCTGGTTATTTTTCTGGCGTTTTTTCTAAAAAATATTTCACAATACTTTCGCAAGCTCATCCTCAGCTTTATTCAAATCAAGGTAGTGGTCGATATTCGGAACCGCTTGCAAAACAAGCTGCTGCATTTACCCTTATCCTTTTACCATCAGCATCACAGCGGGACATTGACCTCGATTGTTTTTAACGATGTTAATGCGGTGCAATATGTTTTAAACCAGAGTTTCGGAAAGATCATTCTTTCGCCTTTGCAAATTATCGCCAACATAATCATTCTTTTGATGATCAGCGTAAAACTTTCGCTTTACACTTTTATCATTCTGCCGGTCAGTTTTTTTGTTATTTACAAAATCGGGCAGAGCATTCGCCGCCGCAGCCGGAAAGTATTCAAACAGGTGGCGGACGTGGTTCTCGTATTTCAGGAGGCGATTTCGTCCATCAGTATTGTCAAAATTTTTACGAATGAAGAAAAAGAAGAAAATCGGTTTAAAGCGACCAATTATCAGTATTTTAAAAAATTATTCCGCGCCGAGCGTTTAAAGATCGCCACCACGCCGATCAATGAGATTTTAATGGTTCTCACTCTGGTGCTCCTGCTCTGGATCGGCGGACGCATGGTGTATTTAAACGCCGGTCTGGAAGCCGAAGATTTTGTCCGTTTTCTTGTGTTCCTTTTTGCCATGTTTAAACCCATTCAGGAATTTTCCGGAATTAACAACACCATTCAAACGGGTCTTGCGGCGGCTGAACGAATCTTTAATATTCTGGAGCAAAAAGAAGAGCTCTATCAATCCGAACATTCCAGAGACATTGAGGAATTTAAAGACAAAATCAGATACGAAAACGTGTATTTTAGGTACAATCCGGAAGATGAATTCGCGCTTGAGAATATTAACATAACCATTCACAAAGGCGAAACCGTGGCTTTTGTCGGTCACAGCGGCGCGGGAAAAACCACCATTGTCGATTTGCTGCCCCGCTTTTACGATGTTTCGAAGGGAAGAATCACCATCGACGGCATCGATATTCGCGAGCTGAATTTGCAGTCATTGAGAAAACTGACGGGACTGGTAACGCAGGAGACCATTCTTTTTAACGACACCATTCGAACCAATATTGCCTACGGCTCGGCGAATGCTACCGAAGAAGATATCATAAACGCCGCAAAAGCCGCCAACGCCTGGGAATTCATTCAGCAATTCGATCTGGGACTCGACACGCACATCGGCGAGCGCGGAGTAAAACTTTCGGGCGGGCAGAAACAACGTTTAGCCATTGCCCGCGCCATCCTTAAGAATCCGCCGATTCTGATTCTCGACGAGGCGACTTCGGCTCTTGATACGGAGTCCGAACGTTTGGTGCAGGAAGCCATCGAAAAATTGATGAAAAATCGCACGGTTCTGGTAATCGCTCACAGACTTTCAACTGTTCGCAATGCAGATAAAATTGTGGTAATGAATCACGGAAGCGTTGATCATATCGGAACTCACAAGGAACTTTATTCGAAAAGCCGCATTTATCGAACATTGTACGATAACCAATTGTTAGCCGGACAGGTCGCGGTGTAGTTCTTTAACGCCAAAACCATAAACCCTGAATTTGAAAACGGAGTCGGAGAATTCACCTTATGCTTCTTCGAAAGACTAAAAAAAAATTCGTAGTTTATTTGCTGATCTGCTTTATTTCCGTTTCTTCTTTCGCTCTTCTTTACGCTCAGGCGGCGGAAGAAAAAATTCCCGATCAACCCTATCTGGTCTCGCAGTTACCCTTTGAAATCGGAGAGAGGCTTATCTTTCGTTTGCGGTACGGATTCATAACGGCTGGCACGGCTGAAATGAAGGTATTGGGTTTGATTGAGAATGGCTACGGCAGATACTACCATATTCAGACAACCGCCCGCAGCGCTTCGGCGTTTGATTGGGTTTATAAGGTCCGCGACGTTGTAAGCACCTATATGGACGCCCAGACCCTGTACCCTTTGCATTTCGAAAAACTGCTTCGCGAAGGCGGCTACAAGGCGGATACCTTTGTCGATTACTTTCAGGACGATTCCGTCGCGAAAGTGAAATACATCCGCTATAAGGACGGCATGAAAATAAAGAAGCAGGAGGAATATGAGGTTCCGATTCCGACCGGCGTTTTTGACGCCCTTTCTGCGCTTTATTATGTCCGAACGCTTTCTTTGAAAGGCGGCGAATCGGTTTATGTTAACAGCCACGAAAAGAAAAAAGTTTACGAACTGGAAATCCGAATATCCGGACCGGAAACGGTTAAAGTGAAGGCGGGAAAATTCCGCTGCCTTAAACTTGAGCCTTTACTGAAGGGCGAAGGAATTTTTAAGCATAAAGGAAAACTCACCATTTGGGTAACGGATGACGATTTAAAAATTCCCGTACAGATGAAAACCGAAGTCGTTGTCGGTCACATTACCGCCGAATTGATCAAAATAAAAGGCGTGTCCAGACCAATTCCCGCCAAACTCGATTAATCCACAATCCGGACGATCCGTTACCATACGGGAGAAAAGTTGTTAATGGTTATTGGTTAAGGGTGTAAGGGTTAAGGGTTAAGCGGACCTCTACTAAATCGTTAACACAATAACAGCTCGTCACTCTCCGCTTCCTGAGCCTGTCGAAGGAAGCCTGTCTAGTTACTTTGTTACTCATCACGCCTCACGATCTTGTTAAATATCGCTTTATTCTGAATTTAAGACCCCCCTTTTAATTTCCCCCCTTCAAAGGGGGGAACGCCGAAGGCAAGGGGGGTCTTATTAATCAAACCGCACAGTATCTGAATTTTAGAATATTCATTGTTAACAAAGTTTTGTTTTGAATTTCTGTCATTCAGTCATTCGAATTTATTTAGGATTTCGATATTCGATTTTCGGATTTACGATTTTCCTTTTCATTCTACTTTGTCACTTGTTACTCATTACGCATCACGACCTTGTCACTCGTCACGCGTTACTTGTTACTTGTCACTTTGTCAAGTCCTGAAATAGGTTTACAGAAAAAAGTGAAAAGTTATTCCAAACGATAATCCGTTAAACAAAAAGCCCGCTTTTTGCAAAGCGGGCTTTTTTATTTAAACAAGGGGGGTATTAATCCAGAATCTGCGCTCCGAGGCATTTAATTTGATAGCGTACCTGCGCTTCTTCGTATTTGCATTTTTCATCGCCCTCTTTGTGCTCTTTATGGGATTCTTTGGATTCAACAATCTTTTTTTCCACAATACCTTCCACAAGCACTTTCTTATTAACAATATCGCCGGGAAATACAATTTCTCCGTCTTCCGCTTTTACAAAAAGAGTTTGTCCTTTTTTCTCGCCGGTTAATTCAAGCCAACACCCCTTATGGCGGCAAACATCAACCACTCTGCCTTCCACTACAATTTTTTTGCCTTCAAACTTCGAAGGATTTTCCAGCAGTTTGTCAACCGACACATTTTCTTTCATCGTAATTCCCGCGCCGAATGTTTGTTTTTTTCCGTCATCCGCAAACAGGAATGACCGGACGCTCAGGAAAAACAGTAATAAAACACTCAGGGTTAAAATACGTTTCATTCTCCCTCCTTTAGATGTTGCTGATACAAGTAATAATTTAGAACATTAATTTACAAATATACACAGCCGTAACTAACCCGGCAAGATCGGCAAGCAATCCCGCGGGCAGGGCATAACGGGTATTTCTGATATTCACGGCTCCGAAATAAACCGCCACCACATAAAAAGTGGTTTCCGTGCTTCCGAACATAGTGGAAGCGATAAATCCGTAGAGCGAATCGACTCCGTAAGTCTTCATAATTT
The DNA here is from genome assembly GCA_013151275.1 of Calditrichota bacterium. Lineage (GTDB taxonomy): Bacteria > Calditrichota > Calditrichia > Calditrichales > Calditrichaceae > Caldithrix. Next base: position 74,886 of record JAADIP010000092.1, read on the forward strand.
CGGTCATCACGCTGATGGAGCCGCTGCCGGAAAGGGGTCGCATAAAAGCCATGGGCAGCACTTCCCCGGGAATTCCGATTTTACTGGTGACGCTGCCCAAAATATTCGTAAGAAAATCCAGCGCTCCGCAAGCCCGGAACATGCCGATCGCCACCAACATAGCCACAAGAAAAGGAATAATGGTCACGCCCACTTTAAATCCTTCTTTGGCGCCTTCCACAAATTCCTCATAAACTTTTACCTTTTTAAAATATCCGTAACCCAAAAAGAACAACAGAATGGCAGGGATCGCAATAATCGAGAGCCAGTCCATGATCAATTTAAACATTCTGCTTCCCTCCCTTCCTCTTTTTCTGGAAATGTTGAATCAATTTAACCGTGGTTATTCCGACAATAGTCGCCACGCTTGCCGCCACGATGGAAGGAATTACGATTTTCTGAGGATTTACCGAACCCAAGGAAGCGCGGATGGCAATGGCGGTCGCCGGAACAAGCGTAATAGCGCTGGTATTAATCACCAGAAACGTGATCATATCGTCCGTGGCTTCTCCCTTTTTGGGATTGAGTTCATCCAATTCTTCCATCGCCTTCAGCCCCAAAGGAGTGGCGGCGTTACTCAAGCCCAACATATTCGCCGCGATATTCATGATCATGGCTCCTATCGCGGGATGGTCCGAAGGAATGGTGGGAAACAGGCGCTTGGTTATGGGTCGGACAATTCGCGAAATGATATCGATCATTCCGGCTTTTTCCGCCACCCGCATCACTCCCAGCCACATTGCCATCACTCCGATCAGTCCGAAGGAAATTTTGACCGCGGTATCGGCGGATTCAATAGCAGCCGAAGTAATCTGCCCTAATCTGGTCTCTTTATTCAGATTTCTTTGTTCAGTCTGTGCCGCAGCCGCGGGAGGTCTGTTGAGCTCCTGATAAAAATCATTAACGCCCGCAACAATAATGCTAATTAAAATCATCCATGCCCAGATATGATTTAACATTGATCCTCCTTATCATTCAATTTACCTATTGATTTTACAATTGATTGATTTAATCAAAAAACATGATAGCTAATTTTTCAATTTACTTCAAGTTGATGTGCACGCATTTTTCGTCGTCTAAATTCAATACAATAAAAGAAATAAAAGCGGTCTTTTTAAGAATTAAAACAGGAAAAACCGCAAGCAAAAAATTCGCGGATTGCGGCGTAATAAATTTGTATTTGTCTTTGAGGAACGTTAACTTTTGAAGCAATTTTCGGATTTTAGGTCTTTTTTTATAGTAATTTTAATGGAGTGACATGAGTCACATACCCTTTCGACCATTTTAAGAATATTTAAAACAAAATTTTAGCGAGGGCAGAGTGCGTAACAGATTCAAGTTTAATAAGGTTTTCGGATTGACACTTTCGGATCGTTTTGACGAAACGTACTATTCCATACTCCTTTTTACGATACTCTTCTTTGCGCTGGCAATTCTTATTAATTCATCTATCGACTATTCCCGTTATCAGGTAAAAGCCGAAAAATTATTCCGCTACAAATATAAGGCTTTTATCACCGAGCTTTTAGTGGATGAGATAAAAAGAGTAAATCCCGAAATTAAAGACGTTTCGGAAATTGTGGTTGCTCCGACGGTGGAAATCAATCGAAAGCCGGTTTCCCGCGCGACCTTAAGTAAAAATTTAAAAATCCAGCGTGAAAAAATCGCCAAAAAAATCCGCAAAAACACGATTTTTCAAACAAACGCAAAATCGAATGAAAATGTTTTGGTCAACACAAATAGCCTGCCCGAAATCAACGATTACTTTGAAGAAATGCCCGAGAACGTCGAAGCCGAAGAAATTACGCGTACCTTCCGGAATCCTCCGCTTTTTAAATCTAAGGCAAGCGTCACGAATTTTGATCCGGGCGACATCGATGGTCCGCCCGATAATCTGTTTAATTATATAGTGCGGCGGCAGGGAACGGCATATCTGGACGTGACCAAACAATTGGTCAAAGAACCCATTTCAAGGCTGGGATACCGCGATCCGGAAGAAGTGGAGCAGGTGGTTCAACGCTACTCTCCGATGATTGAATACTGTTTTCGCAAACACACCAAATTCACCCCAAACGCACGCGGATTCATAAAAGTGGCTTTTAAGGTCTCTTATGAAGGATACGTGATTCCCGAAAGCGTGCGAATCGTCAATTCCAATATCCGAAACAGAGCTCTTGAACAATGTATTAAAAATTACATCAAACACTGGCGTGATTTTAAACCATTGGACGAGTCCATGGGCATCGCCCAGGTCATTCAAAAATTTGTTTTTAATTAACGGCTGGCAAGTAGCTGTCGTTCTTTTTCTTTCTGCATATTCAACAGCTTCTTATAAACGGCATAAGTCTGCTTTTCCAGATCATCCAGATCTCCGCTGTTGTCAATAACAAAATCCGCCCACTTCTGTTTTTCTTCCAGAGGGATTTGTCTGTCAACCCGGGCAAAAAATTCTTTTTTACTCATCCCGTCGCGTTTTCGTATCCGCTGAAAACGCTCTTCCAGCGGCGCATAAACCACAATAATCACATCAAACATCTGTTCTATGCTAATCTCATAAACCAACGCCGCATCTATTATCACAATGGGATAGCGCCTGGAAAACCGAGCCTCTTCCATTTCCTCGATTAAATACGCCACCATTCGCGGATGAACAATCTGATTCAGCTTTTGGGTGTGCAATTCGTCTTTAAACGCCAGCTCGGCAAGCTTTTTGGTATTTAATCTTCCGTTGCCGAAAAATATGCTCTTCCCAAAAGCCCACTTTAACGCCTTACGCACTTCCCGATCCGAATGAACGACCACTTTTGCCTTTTGATCGGCGTTGATAACTTTACAACCCCATTTCTGAAAAAAATCAGACACTGTCGTTTGTCCGCTTCCGATTCCGCCTGTTACGGCGACAACCAGAGGGAAATTGTACTCCTTCTTCATTGACCTACCTCACAATCACCAGTTTACCCGTTTTTTTGTCAGATCTGTGAACAATCCGATAAAAATAAATTCCGCTTTTCACGCGGCTTCCGTTTTCGTCGCGCAGATCCCAGATTATTCCGCCGGCGTCATTCATATTCTTAAGCGATCTGATTACTTTTCCGTTCAGATTAAAAATTTGAATTTGTGAGTTTTGCGGCAATTTTGCAAATATTAATCGCTTATTATCCGGACGAACCGGCTGAGGATAAATTACCACCTTATCCAGAGTTTCCGCCTCCCGGTACAAATTAATGACAACGGGCTGCTCTATTTCCACTCCCTTTCGATTTTTGATTCCCTTAAGCTTAAGGTAAACAGGCTGACCGAATCCGCCCGCCTGACTCTCCGCAGAAAGGATCAATCGTATTGTTTGATGCGCCGCGTCCGTAATCGTTGCCTCTTCCACTCTGCCGGAAGGCAGTAATTCATAGTTCTCCAAATTCGTTAAGCTTGCCGAATCCATGGGCTGGCTGAACAGTAACCGCACATGCCGACGATCTTCCAAACGGATTTCCCGAACATGGGGCGGCTCATCCGGATTGATGATGAAAACACCCTTGCTATTGAATCGTTTGTCCGGAGGAATTCCCCGGCGACTAAACAGGTTTTCCGCCTCCACCGTATCGGACGAGGAGTTAACAAACGGCTCGTCAAATACCGCTAAAACTCTGTCCGCCGGCTGCAAAACGCTGACCGAACGCGCCGTTCGATCGCGCAGCTTTAAGCGGACGCGCGCCGGACGGGAGGGATCGGTTTTCATTTTTTGATCGAATTGCAGAATTAACCGCCTTTCGTCAACGACATCGACTGACAGCAAACGCGGCGGAATTCCCGTGGCTGCGGAATCCATATTCGACCAGCCGCTTTCGGAAATCCCAAAAGAAGAATCAATGGCAGTTACCCGGTAATAATAGGTTTGATTTACGTTTAACAGACTGTCAAGAAACGTGTGAGATTTCGCAATTCCCACGGGACGCAGAGTGTTTTTACCCGTCCCCCGATAGATTCGAAATCCGTCTGCCGCCTGCCCTTCCCATTTTATCCGGATCCGCTGACTGTCAACGGGCAGCGCCCGAAAGTTAAAGGGCGGCGAAGGTCTCAAACCGGTTTGTTCTTTTGAGAAACCGGCGATCGATTCTCCGTTATTGAAATAGCATTCAACCGATCCGTCGTTGTCAAAATCATCGACGACAATCGTATTCGACAGACAATTCTGCGTGCTCCACACCGGAAGCCAGCCGTCCCCGGCATTGCGGAAAAGATAAAGCGAAGGCGACAACGCTAAAAAAAGAAAACGCTCATCTTCTTGCCGGAAGGTTTGAATTCCGCTATCGAACTTATTTTTGGGATAATAGGGATAAAAACCGGTAACGGATTCGGAAATAAAATCCGAAGACTTTTCATCCCAGGTAAAAGATTCGAGACTCCAGAAATTTTTTACCATTTCGGATTCCAGATTCAGATTTTCGCCGCCGTGCGAAACCACGAACAAAGTGTTTTGATCCAGAAGCAAAAGATCGGTGGCGTCCTGCTGTTTTGCTTTTAAAGTTTTCATCAATCGGAATTGATTGTTTCCGGTGCAGGTAAAAATGAGAATATCTCCGTCATAATCGCCGAAGATGAGCTCCTTGTTGCCGTCCGAATTCAAATCGCCCGTTAAAACATGAGGAACGCCCAAACGATTTCCGCCGCCGGTCGGATTTTCCAATCGGGCAATTTGCTTAAAAGAACCCGAAGCCGTCCATTCCAGAACCTGATAGACGGAGTCTTTGTATCCGACTATTTCTCCTTTCCCGTCCTGATCCCAATCCGTCAGAGCGGCAGCCCAAAAGCTGGTGTCTTCCCAGATCACGGTTTGCGGAAACGTATTCTGCGAAGGCGCCTCAATTAACCGGGAATGTTTTCCGATTCCGAGAAGCAATTCTTTTTTACCGTTTTGATTCACATCGCCCGCGTCGCGCGGAATCCACGAATCAACCGTCTGAAACTGAGAAACAAAATTTCCGTTGATGTTTTCATAAATCACAACGGGTCCAAACGCGCCGGAGTGCTGATAACGGCTCATGATCAACTCTTTGTTTCCGTCGCCGTCCAGATCGGTCGCCCGCGGGAATAAATATCCTGACGGCAGTTCGGGATTGAGCGGCTGCCACGGTTTAAATTCAAACGGATCGGGGAAATTCAGCGGAATCTCCTTTTTAACGGATGCGGTCAGCCCGCTTGCATTTTTCAAAGAAATCAAAACCCGCTCCGCGCCCATGCTGACGTCCCGGTCAATTTTTACAAAGTGACTCTTAAACCGATCCGGCACAAAAATTTCATTGACTGCTTCCGCGCTCCCGGATTTTAAAAAACTCATCTTCAAGGTAACGGGATCGTCGCTTTCGATAAAGGCTAAAACAATGCGCTCCAAACCCTGATAAGCGGGCTCCAACAGCAGCTTTGTAATTTGCGGCGGCGAACGGTCGATTTTTACCGACCGCATCTGTTCGATTCTTTTGCCGTCCAAAAGCTCCATGGTAAGGCGAATGCTTAAGGTGGTGTCGGGGAAAGATTTAATCGGCAATTTCCCGACGGTGTCCTCAATAAAAAAACGGTACTGCCACTGTCCGATTTCATTCCATTGGTCGGGATTTTCTCCAGGCGCATAAAAGAGTTTTACCGTTTTCAGATCGGGATGATAAGCGGTAGCCGTAATAAACAAAGTATCTTTGGCAATCGCGCTCGATTGAGCGGGGTAAATAATTCTGAGTTCGCCGCCTTTTTGAATCTGCAAAGCGCGGTAGGCGTCAACTCTTCCCGCTCCGGTTTGTTTGCCGGGCTTCAGGGAAGCGTGATGCGCGGCGGAGCTTTTAAGAATATTGCGCACTTGTTCATTATTAAATTCCGGATTTTGAGAAAGAATCAATCCGCTGACCGCAGAGACCATCGGCGCGCTGAAAGAAGTTCCGCTGACCGTGCCGTACTTCCCGTCGGGCGCGGTGCTTACGATGTCAACCCCAGGAGCGATCAAATCCAAAACGTAGCCGTAATTGGAAAAACCCGCCAGCCAGTCGTCTTTGGCGGAGCTGCCCACGGCGACGGTTTCTTCAAAGCCCGCGGGATAAAACACCTCGTTTGTGCCGCTGTTGCCGGCTGCCGCTACCAACAGCACTCCGTTTTTCCAGAGATAATTAACTACATCATGAAACAGAGCGGAAGCCTGAAGGTCTCCGAAACTCATATTTACGATTTTAGCTCCCTTGTCCAAAGCGTAAAGCAGGGCGCGAATCACATCGTCTTCTTCCAGATATCCGGAAGCGGTGCCAGCCCGCAGATTCATTATTTTAAGTCCCGGCGCAATGCCGCTTATTCCGATCAGGTTATCGGATTTCGCGGCGATAATTCCGGCGATCTGGGTGCCGTGTCCGCCCATGAACTCATCCATCGGATCGGAGTCGGGAGTCTGATAATCGCCCCAATCGGCAAAGCGCGGCGCGTCCGTAAAATCCCATCCTATTATATCGTCGATCAGTCCGTTGCCGTCATCGTCGTAACCCGCTTTACCGCCGGCTTCCCCCGGATTACGCCAGATGCAGCCCTGCAGGTCGGGATGCCTGTAATCGATTCCCGTATCGATAATCGCCACAATAACGGAGCTGTCGCCCTGGGTTTTTTGCCAGGCTTGCGGAATTCCGATTTTCTGCAAATACCACTGGCGATCGATCAGGCTGTCGTTGGTGAAGGGCTTTACCTTAAAATAACCCACGGGTTCCGCCTTTTCCACCAGCCCCCGATTGATCAGATCGTCCAGATAATTTTTATCCGCGTCCGATTGAATTTTAATTTGCAGCCATGATTTCAGAAACCGGGGTTGATTGGCGCGAACGATCTGCCGAACAAGGGGACGGCTCTTTTTCTTCAAGCCTGTACCGGAAGAACTTTGTCCGAGCAACACAGCGCGTTGCCGAACTCCCTGCGGCGTGAGCTTTAAAAAATACTCTTCGGCTTCTACATTAAAGTAAAAGATGAAAAGGCTAATTAAGAATAAAATTCTGATCAACATTATTTGCCAGCGGAAACCAGCTTGTTCAAAAATTCGATTTTTTTACGAAAACGCGGATTTTCCGGTTCTTTTTCAACCAGAGCGTTAAACACCTTCAGAGCGTCCTCAAACTTGTGCTGAGCAATAAGGATTTCTCCGAATGTAGGCGTTAAAAGGCTGGGGTTGCTCAAAATATCTTCGATATTCACGGAATCTTCCTCAACCGCTTTTGCCTGAAGGCGGTCGAATTCAAGCTGTTTTATGTCCGAATCGTCTTTGCGCTTTTCCGAAGTTTCCTGAAGACGTTTTATTACCTCGTCCAGTTCCGCATCGGTCTCGGACGTTTCGGATTCGGGCAGAACCATATTTTGTTCGATCTTGTCCGCTTCCTGCGACGAAATTCGCTCGATATCGTCTTCCAGCGTATTAAAATCGGCGACCTTTTTTTCTTTTTCTTTTTCTTCCTCTGTTTCCTGCTCTTCTTTAAAATCCAATTCGCTGTTACGCCGGTCGGCAAAAATCAATATCGTGTCAAGTTCCGCCGGAGAGCTATCGACATCGTCCTGTTCCGGAACCGGATTTTCTTTTTGCGGTTCGATTTCATCGACTTCTTTGTCGGTCTGCTCATCCTGTTTAAAAAGATCGTTCATCCATTCGGAAAAATCTTCGCCTTCATGGGTTTTTTCCGGTTCGGGTTCGGGCGGGATTTCGTTGGTTTCTTGTTCGGGAGCTTCTTCTTTTTTCTCGATGTCCGCCAATTCCGGAGTAATTTCCGAAATATCTTCCGGGAAGAAATCGCTTTCGATTTCACTTGCCGAAATTCCGGAATCGCTTTCAAGATAAGAATCGTCTTTGGCGGAGATATCTTCGTCGGTATTCACGGCGTCAAGTTCCTGCAGCGGTTTTTCTTCCAAAAGGTCATCTTCGCTTACCTGAACATGCTCGTCTATTTCTTCCAAGATTTGATTTCGTTCATCTTCCGGGGTTAAGCGCGTGTCTTCAAGTATCTCTTCCAAATCGAGCATAACCTTTCCCGGTTCGTTTTCCTCTTCCTCTTCTTCCTCAAAAACCGGAGGCATATACACTTTGGCAAGCAGACCTTCGCTATTCAAAAAATCGTATAATTCGTCATCAAACGGATCGTACAAAAAAGCCTTTAACAGGGCTGATTCGCCTGATTCTTTCTGCCTTAATTTGTAGTAAAGGTAGGCAAGACCTTTAAGCGCCTTGGAATGACCCGGCTGATAAAAAAGCGCCTTTTGGTAAGCGTCGATGGCTTCTTTATATTCCTCTTTCATCTGGTAACATCGCGCCAATTGAACATAACCTTCGGTGTAAAAAGGGAAACGTTTCACCCCTTCTTCGCACAAATCCAGCGCCTGATCAACTTCATCCTGCTTTAACAACAAATCAGCCTTATGGGCAAAAAGTATGGACTCACTTCCCACACTTTGAATAAAATCTTTAGGGCTGAGCATTCTTCTCTCCCTTTAAATTATTGATTACCACGCCCCAAGAGTGGCGTTTAAAATATCTTCCGCTATCAATTGCAGGGCGTCGTTTATCGCCTGCTGCCGCTGCTCCAGATCCGCCGTCGCCTCAAGGGGACTGTATTGCTGAAAGGTCTTTTGAAATAAAAGTTTAGAGGTCTTCACGTCTTCGCATTTTACTTTAACGCTCACAATAAGCTGATCTTCGGTAACCTCTTCGCCGGCTCTCACAACCGCCGGATTCACCCGAATGGGCATTATTGTTCCGGTTAAAATCAAGTCCGCCTTCGATTCTTCCACCACCTTCAGCGTATTGTCGCTGATAAACGCTTCCGTCAATATCTGATTCAATTCCTCGGGAACTCCGGGATCCGGCGTCTGATTATCGAACAAAGGTATCGCTATGGTTTTGATGTACGACGGCAGCGATCCCTTGAACGAATAATAACCGCAACCCGTCACAAAAACAAGCAGCAAACTCACAAACAAAAGCGGAAAAAATATTCTTACAAACGATTTTCTTGCGATTTTCATTTCCTTTTTCTTATGGCAATTCAATTTTCACCTAAGATCAATTTTAAAAAGTCCGTTTAAGCGGCGCTCCGATCACGCCCCCTCCCCGCGGCGCGGAGAAAGAGCTGCAAATTTTTTAAGAAAGCCCGTATTCATTCAATTTTCGATAAAGCGTTCGTTCACTGATCTGCAACGCTTTTGCCGTTTTCCGCCGATTCCCGTTGAATTTTTTAAGCGTCTCTTTGATCAACTCCCGTTCCATGGCGCTCATGGAAGTCGGCTTGACCTCTTTCGAGTCATCCTGAGGTATCGGACTATCCGCGGGAAATATTACCTTATTCTGCACCAGATCCATTTGCGCCTGTATTAACCGCGCCAACATCTGCTTTATTTCGGTGATGTCCAGTTTCAAGGAAATCAATGTGCGATAAATTAACTCGCGCTCCGCCTGATCCGGCGATTTATTTAAGGGAACCGGTAAAAATTCCTGGGTGGCGGAGTGTTGATTCAGATTCAGAACGGAACGCACATAGGAAGAATGGATGATTTCCCCGCGATTCAGGATAATGGCGGTTTCCACAAAATTTTTCAATTCCCGCACATTGCCGGGCCAGTCGTACTGTTTTAATAATTCAATGGCTTCCGGGGCAAATCCCTTAAAATAAATCTGATTTTTTCGCACGAACTCATCGCTGAACTTTTTTACAAGAATGGGAATGTCTTCTTTCCTTTTTCTCAAAGGAGGAATTTGCAGTGTGATCGCCTTTAACCTAAAATACAGATCGCGGCGGAATTCATTGTTCCGCACCGCTTCTTCCAGATTTTTGTTGGTAGCCGCGATTACCCGCACATCCACTTTGATGCTCTTGCTGCCGCCTACCCGCATGATTTCGGAAGTCTCCAGCACCCGCAAAAGTTTTACCTGAGTGTTAAGCGGCATTTCCCCGATTTCGTCCAAAAAAATCGTGCCTCCGTCCGCAGCCTCAAAATAGCCCTTTCTTTGAGCGATGGCGCCGGTAAACGAACCTTTTTCATGCCCGAATAATTCCGATTCGAGAATCCCTTCGGGAATCGCTCCGCAATTAACCGAAATAAGCGGCTTGTCTTTCCGCTTGCTCAACCTGTGAATGGCGTTGGCGACAACTTCTTTGCCGGTTCCGCTTTCGCCGGTTATCAAAACCGATAGATCGGTGGGAGCGACCATCAGAATCGTTTGCAGCAACTCTTCTATTTGCGGACTCTTTCCGAAAAAGCCTAATTTTTCCTGTAAGATTTCCGGGTTTTGGGTTTGTTCCATACTCGCCTTTTATCTGTTTAAATTATATTAATTTATCCAATTAAATCGTTCAAAGCAATTTTGCGATTACTCCGAAAATTTTACTTCCCGCAAGTCCGCTATGTTTCTTTAAAACAAAAATTCGGCGCGGGCTCCCGATTCTAAATCTTGATAAAAATCCGTTTGGCAAATAAAATCCAACTGACTCCCAATAAAACCAGAACAAAAATAACCGCAAATGCCAGCGACGCGTTTATGGGACTGAGCCACGAAGCAAAGAGCGTTGTGTAAAGCCATCCTTTTAAAGTTATTGTTTCTCCGGATGCGGTTTGAAATTTAATCAGGTACAAAAGTTTGGCTAAAATCCCGGAAAGAACGTAAACCGTAATGGCGTTGGTTCCGTAAACAACAAACGGCTTTGCCCATTTTTGTTTGTGTTTGTAATCGATCAAATAATAACAAAACGCCAACACAATCAACGCCATTCCCGCCGTGAACACGGCATAGGAACTTGTCCAGATGCTTTTGTTAATCGGAAGAAACTTGTCCCAAATTACTCCGATCCAGACGGCAAGATTGCCCCACAAAAACATTTCGACAATCTTTTCCAAATGAGATTTCTGTGAGCGGATCAATCCTCCGGCAAGCACTCCGAACAAAGTGGTCGAAATGGCGGGCAACGTGCTCACAAAGCCCTCGGGGTCCCATGTTTTGGTAACCGACCACAAATGTCCTTTTAAAAACAGATTGTCAACATAAGCGGCAAAATTGCGCCCTTTTTCCAAAACGCCCGCTCCGATGCCGGGAGTCGGATACCACGCCATTAAAGCCCAGTAAACGAACAGTAAAGAAATCGCCCAGAACCAGCGCCCTTTTTTACCGCAGTGCAAAAAAATAACCGAAGCGAAAAAGTAACAAACAGCAATTCGCTGCAGAACCCCCATTATTCTTAACGACGAAAGATTGAAATACGGAAATCCGTTCAGAAACAACCCCAGCGCAAACAAAATGATCGTGCGCCTGATTATCTTTTTGTAAAGAGTCTTTTTAGGGACGTTCTCCTTTAACCGTTTGGAAAACGCAAAAACAATAGCCACGCCGACAATAAACAGGAAAAAAGGAAAAATCAGATCGGTAAATGTCCAGCCGTGCCATTCGGCATGTCTTAAAGGCGCGTAAACATGAGCCCAACTGCCGGGATCATTCACCAATATCATTGCCGCGATGGTCGCCCCCCGAAAGGCGTCCAAAGAGACCAAACGATGTTCTGTCATGAGCGGTTACCCCCCGATTACTTTATTTGAAATGCTGCGTTTAGCCGGAATTGTTCATCGGAAAATTAATCATAGCAAATGACCTGTTACTTTCGGAAGATTTTCTTTCAATTTTAATCATTGTGCAATTTGCGGGAAAGAATAACCGCAAAGCTCACAAAGAATAAAATAAATTTAAGATTGCAGTCGATAGGAAACAACAGTTTATGGCTACCGGGCAATAAATCCGTCAAAATTCGAGGACATCGTTTCGCTCAATTTTCCGTCTTTGCCGCGCAGCAGAATGAAGGCTTCCGCATCCTTTTTGGAATTTACCCATTTCAAACCCTTTTCCGCGCCCATGACCATGATGGCGGTAGCCATGGCGTCGGCTGTCATGCAGTCAGGCGCAATTACGGTAACCGAAGCGGTATTATTGCTCACGGGAAAGCCTGTGCGGGGATCGATTTCGTGGGAATAGATTTTGCCTTTGTATTCAAAAAAGTTGCGGTAGTCGCCGCTGGTTGCCACCGCCCGGTTTTGCAAATTGAGAATAGCCTGCACAAAAACGCCCGGCTGAGCGCCGTATTGCGGACGGTCAATGCCGATCCGCCATGGTCTTCCCTGTTTGGAACCGGCGGCAAATACTTCTCCGCCGATCTCGACCATAAAATCGCGGAAGTTAAGCGAGCGCAGCAAACGTGAAACGGCGTCCACTCCGTAACCCTTGGCAATGGCGCTAAGATCAATCTCCAGATCGGGTTTTAATTTACAGAGAGCGCTGTCTCTCAAAATTTTGAGATATTGCGAACCGACGCGTTTTAAGGTTTCGCGAATCAGCAGAGAATCGGGAGGCGTAAACCGTTGTCCCTTTTTCCCGAAGCCCCACAAATCCACAAGAGGTCCCACGGTAATATCAAAGGCGCCGTCCGATTCTCTGTAAATTTGCAAAGCCGATTTTACGACGAACAAAAAGGAAGGCGAAACCTTAAAAGGCTCTACGGAACGCAAGCGGTTGAATCGCGAAATTTCGCTGTCTTGCAGATAAGTGGACATTTGTTTATTGACCACGGTCAGCAGCGAATCGACGGCGGTCTGAATTTTTTGCGCGGAAAGAGAATTGCCTTTTACGGGAACAATCTGAACATGGTACGAGGTGCCCATTGTCCTGCCTTCAAGCGAAATGACCGAAGGTCTGTTACAGGCAGTCCAGAAAGTCGGCAGGGTTAATAATAAAAAAAGGAGCTTAAACCGTTTAAAAAAAACACTATTCATGATCTCCCCCGTCCGGTATCAATTGTAAAACGTAACGAGCGCGTTTTTTAACTTTTTCCGGCGAAAGGGGAACGTTCCAGCGTTTGCCCTCCTTCCACCAATCAAAAAAATTAAAGAAAAACGGACTTGCCGGATTGCCGGAAATTCCGCTCGGCAACACAAACGTCGCCCCGTCCGGATCGGCAAAATCGATGACAAACCGCCAGCTCGGACCGACGATGGAGCGGAAATAACCGGGACGTTTTTTATTCTCCCAAAAAAACGACGAATTTAACGAGCCGGGCGTTCCTCCCCAGGGAAAGGGTCCTTTCTTTAATCCGAGCAACGAAGAAAGAATCGGAACTTTTGAAAAGGGGTGCGCTATGGTCAAAGTCTGGAAATCGCCCCACGGTCTGTTTTTCCAGAAAGCGACGGCTTGCCTAAGCGCTTTGTCGGCGATTTCTTCCCGTGTTTCCCTGCGGTTTTCGGTATTGATATCATCGAACCAGAAATCGGGTCCGCTTTTAAAAATACGCTCGATTTTAACATAGTCAATGCGATCAGACAGTTTCCCCAATTCGTCATCAAACGTCAAATGGCGTAAACGCGTGAGGAACAAAACGATCAACGCCGTTTGTTTTGAAGCGGCGTCGGTTGAGCCGTCCCATTCCCGTAAAAGTTCAGCAGCTTTGGGATAGTTATTTTTTTCGAGCAGATCGATTAAAACAGGCTGCCAGCGCTGAAGATAGCGATCCACCCGATCCGTCTGGAAATTTTGCATATCGTTCACGCTGAATTTGGGTTTACCCGCCAGCAACTCGCTGATGCGGATAATCCGATCGGCAAAGAATTTTCCGATCAGTGGATAGTTGAGATGCGCCTCATCCTGTTTGTTGTTGCAGGTTGCCAGCCATCCCCGCGAAGGATTGAAGCTGTAAGGAGTTTCGTCAAGCCTTCGAAAGCCTTTCCATTTAAGCGAATCGATCCAGCCGGGCACGGGCAATTTATTCACCGAAAGCGGACGAACGGGAATTGGAGTCCCCAATTGATAACCGATGTTGCCGCGCGCGTCGGCATAAATCCAATTGGCATCCAGGGCGCCGAATTGTGTTACCGCCCGGCGAAAATCGTTGAAGTTGTCAGCCCGCTGCGCGGTGAAATTGGCGTGTATCGCTTTCGCCAAATCCACATCGTAACCAGCCCAGTGCAGGGAGTAGTTGCTTTTCATGGAATCCGAGCTCCAGAAAACGGGTCCGTTTGTCGTTTGTTTGATTTTGAAAAGCAGCGGCTCTTTTTGTCCTTTAATGAATATGGGTTCTTCAATAATCTCAAACTTCCGCCAGCCCTCGGCGCTTAAATACATTGAACTGTCCCGCGGATTGGTTTTTTCGATAAAAATTTCATTCACATCAATGCCGCCCACCGTAAACGCCCAGGCTGCTTTGGAGTTGTGTCCCATTGCGACAAACGGCAGACCCGGCGAAGTAATCCCCAGAATACGCAGTTGAGGATTTTTAATATGTATTCCCACCAAGTACCAGAATTGAGGCAGTCTGCGGATTTCCAGATGGGGATCGCTGGCTAACATGGCGTGTCCGCTGAGGCTGTGTTTGGGGTCAACCGCCCAGGCGTTCGAAGAGTTCGCCATTCTAAAAGGAATAAACGAATCGCCGAAATATTCGTCATACAGCCATTTTGTTAAAGGCGGCTGTCTTTCCGTCTCCTGAGGTATTGTAAACGGCGCCCAGACGGGATAGGGCGGCGCTAAAGACTTTGCTTTCTCTTCGCCCAATTTGTCAAAAATTTTCAGAACCCAATCGTCGGAGCTCATCAAAAAATTGGAAAACCAGGTCTGGAAGCTCAAAACGCTCAAAATGTCCGAAAGCGAATAGGGTTCAAAATCTTTACCGAGCATAAGATATTCAAAAGGAAGCGTTTTGCAATCGGAAACGTAGCGGTTGATTCCGTCAGCGTAAGCTTGCAGACGGTTGCGGTCTTCTTCCGTTAACCGATTCAAAAATTTTTGCGCCAGACGTTTGTGACCGACAAGACGCTGATGGCGATCCCAATTCAGAGTGAGGCTGCCGAACAATTCGCTGAGTTTACCCTGAGCCAATCTTCTGGTTAAATCTATCTGAAAAAGACGATCGGCGGCATGGAGGTAACCCAAAGCAAAATAGGCGTCGTGTTCATTGTTCGCCATAATCTGCGGAACGCCCATGCTGTCGCGATAGACCGTAACTTTCTGCTTTAATCCCTTTAGCCCGATCTCTCCCTTTAAAGGCGGCAGCGAACGTTTAAGCATGGTGTAACCGTAAATCGAAAATCCCGCAATAATCAAAAGAAAAACCAAAACAACGCTTCCGCCGATTTTAATGATTTTTGTTTTCACAAGCAGGCTCCGTTTTTTTTATTTTTGATTACTAAATTTAGCGAAAATTTGAAATAAGAACGGATATTTTTTCAAAAAAGTGATTACACGAATTTTTTTTAAGAAAATAAATGATTAAATTTAAGCGCTAATAAAAAACTTAAAATTCATGCGGAGGTTACTGATGTCACACCACAAAAAATATTCGGACGCCACAAAAAGCGTTCACGCCGGAATGATTGAAAACGAACACCTTGCGGTTGTAACGCCCATTTATCAAACTTCCACCTTTAAATTCAGAAACGCCGATCACGGCGCCGCTCTTTTCGCCGGAAACGAGGAAGGCTTTATTTACACGCGGATGGGCAACCCCACCGTTAAAGGACTTGAAAACGCAGTCGCGGAACTGGAGGGCGGACACAAAGGATTAGCCTGCGCCAGCGGAATGGCTGCCATTCACACGGTTTTCGGAGCTTACTTGAGTCAGGGCGATCATGTGGTTTGCTCGGAAGCGGTTTACGGACCGACCAACACTTTGCTTTCCGAAGTTTTCAGCCGTTTCGGAGTTAAAGCGAGCTTTGTGGACACCACGGATTTAAAAGCCGTCGAAAACGCCGTCCGTCCCGAAACAAAAATGATTTACGTGGAAACGCCCGGCAATCCCACCCTTTGCGTTACCGATCTTGCCGGCGCGGCAAAAATCGCCCGTGACAATCGCGCCCTATTTGTTGTTGATAACACCTTTGCCAGTCCCATTTTGCAAAAGCCCTTTCTTTTCGGCGCCGATATCATTGTGCACAGCATGACCAAGTTTTTGAACGGTCACGCCGATGTTGTGGGCGGAATGATTGTGGTTAAAAACGAAGAACAGTTTAAACGTCTTCGCAGGACGCTTAATCTTTTCGGCGGAGTGCTGGATCCCATGAACGCCTTTCTGGTGCACCGGGGAATAAAATCGCTTTCCATGCGCATGGAAAAACACTGTCAGAACGCGCAAAAGATCGCCGAGTTTCTGGAAAAGCATCCAAAAGTGGAACATGTCGCTTACCCGGGATTGCCCTCGCATCCGCAGCATGAACTGGCAAAAAAACAGATGAGCGGATTCGGCGGAATGATCAGTTTTGAAGTAAAAGGCGGATTAGAAGGCGGCAAAGTTTTGATGGATAATGTTCAACTGTGCAATTTAGCCGTGAGTCTGGGCGGCGTCGAAACATTGATTCAGCATCCCGCGTCAATGACCCACGCCATTATGCCTAAAGAGATACGTTTAAAAGCCCATATTACCGACGGTCTGGTGCGGCTTTCCGTGGGAGTGGAAAACGCGGACGAATTGATCGAAGATCTGGATCAGGCTTTAAATAAGATTTCCGTTTGATCAGTTTCAAAGGCTCTGAAAGATAGATTCTTCAGAGCCTTTTTTAATTAAATGTTCAGGTAAATAAAATATTGATTTCCGATTAAAAATTTATAAACTTTGTTTGTAAGCCAGTTTATCTATCGGAGAAAATTAAATTTGACCAGAGAAACCGTTTTAGAATTTTTAAAAAAACAGTATCCTTATCTCAGAAAAAATTTCCATGTCTTACGAATAGGATTAATCGGTTCATTTGCACGAAATGAACAGAACGATGCAAGCGATATCGATTTACTTGTTGAATTTGAGCCGGGCACTGAAAACATATACGACATAAAAATAGAACTAAAAAACTACTTAAAGGCGCATTTTCACAGAGAGATAGATATTTGTAGGGAAAAATATTTAAAGCATTATGTAAAAGATTATCTTCTGAGAGAAGTTATCTATGTTTAATAAAAACCGGCTCTCCCGCATTCAGGGAGAGCCGGTTTGTTTTATTATTGACTCTTCGGAAAGGGTTCGTGTTTGGGCCACGGACGCGGGTCTTTTTTAATCTTCTCCATTAAAACTTCCACCGCTTTCATCAGTTGGGCGTCATAGCCTTTTGTAGCCTTTTGACATTTGAACCGGATCGTTGTCAATTTCAATATCCGGAGCAACGCCTTCGTTTTCGACCACCCATTTTCCCTGGGGATTGTAAACGCGGTAATCCGGCGTGGACATTCCGCCGCCGTCAATCAACGGCACCCACATGGAAACGCCGACCAGACCGCCCCAGGTACGCGTACCGATCACCTCGCCCATGCCTTTTTCTCTGAACAGGTAAGGCAACTCGTCTCCGCCCGAGCCAGCCTGACGATTGGTGAGGCACACCAGATGCGCATTATTACCCATCCAGGGCGAAAAATAATCGTGCGAGTAACGACGGGTCCAATAGGTCAAAGGCTTTTTATTCAACCGCTGCAAAAAGATATCCGGATCCAGTCCGCCGCCGTTGTAACGCCCGTCCACAATCAATCCTTTTTTACGGGTTTGCGAGTAGTAATATTCAGGGAAAATACGAGCCGAGCCCGTGTAGGTATCCGGCAAATGCAAATAGCCGATAAGACCGTTGGAAGCCTTTTCCACGACAAGGCGGTTATGTTCCACCCAATCCAGATAGCGCAGCCTGTACTCGTTGCCCACCGGTTTTACCACAATTGTTCGGGCGCCTTTGAGAGTCGGTCGATCGTTTACGACCAAAGTTACCTGTTTGTTTGCCAGATCGACAAAATAAGAGTAAATGTTTTTGTCCGCGGTAACCTTTTGATTATTAACCTTTAAAAGATAATCGCCTTCTTTAACGTCCTTACCCGGTCCAAACAGAGGCGGAACCATGGTCTTTGCCCAATCCGGCACGCGATAAATCTTTTTAAAACGATAGAGATTGTTTTTGGAATCGATCTCATAATCGGCTCCGAGTAATCCGATATTAACCCTTTTTGCTTTTCGTTGAATATCGCCGCCGAAAACATAAGTATGGGAGGTGCTGAGCTCTCCGATCAATTCTCCGATCACAAACCGGACATCCTGACGGGAAACGGAGCGTTTTAACATGGGGTCGTACTTATCGAAAATCGCCCGCCAGTTTAAGCCGTGCATGCCCGGCTCGTAGTAAAAATCGCGTTCCATGCGCCAGGCTTCGCGGAAAATCTGCCGCCATTCCGCCATGGGATCGTAGCGCATCTTCAGATCGGCTAAATCGAGCAAATCGCCCTTGGCTTCTTTGGCTGACGATTCAACCAGCCCGACCTTTTTCCCTTTGCGAAAAACAATGGTCGAGCCGTCGCCGGAAAGCCGGTATTCATCGACCCCTTTTATCACCAACCGCTCTTTTCGCTCACCGAAATCAAAGGCGTACAAATCCATGGGACCGACTTTTCGGAATTCAAAACGGTTAAAGTCGCCCTCGTCTTTATTAAGATAAAAAAGCGCTTTATCGTTTACCGCCAGATAACGGTAATTCCCGCGTTTTACGGGCAGGGCTTCGAGGCGCTGCTGCAATCCGTCGAAATCTATTTGAACCTTAACCTGATCTTTGCCGTTCTTTTTCTCTTTGTCGCCGGAGGATTCCTGCTCGTCGCTCTTTAAAGGAAGCAAGGGAGAACCGTCCCTGCGCAAGGTGTAGCTGTAAATTCCCGCCATTTTTTTGTAAACCATTTCCCATTCAAAATCGCCGTAGGTGGGTTCGAACCGCCGGTTGGAAATAAAGAACAGATGTTCGCCGTCGGCAGAAAAAACGGGATGAAAATCGTTAAACAAACCCTCGCTTACACAACGGGTTTTCTTTTCGTTCAGCGAATAAATGTAAATCTTATTCACCAGGGTCGAATCCATTTTGGAATAGGCGATAAACCGGCTGTCCGGCGACCATGAAAAATCGTAAATAGGCTTGACGTCTATGGAAACGTCAACGTTTTCAAATTTTGCTTTATCGATTTTAACCGATTTTCGCTTTTCCAGATCGTAGTAATAAAGAGTCAGGGTTTGATCGGTAAAGGCTAATTTTTTGCTGTCCGGAGACCAGCGGATTGTGTGCCGGTAGCCGGATGTGAAGTTCGTGAGTTTTTGCGGTTTGGTTTCCGCCAGGGGATCTATCAGGTACAACTGGTACTCGCCGTCGGCGTCGGAGAAATAGGCGATTTTTTTGCCGTCCGGAGACCAGACCGCGTCTTTGTCCCGCGCGCCTGAAGAATTGGTTAAATTACGAGTCGCGCCTTCTTTGGCGGGCACGGTAAATATTTCGCCGCGAGCCGTGAGAAGGGCGCGCTTTCCGTTGGGAGAAACGGCGATGTCCGTGACAAATTCATCCACTTTTTTAAGATAGGGTCGAAGCTCCGGCGCATCGCTGTGAATGGTTATTTCGATTTTATGCGGCTTGGGATTTTTCGTATCCAATAACCAGATATCGCCGCCCAATTCATAAACAATTTTATCTCCGCCCTCGCTCGGAAAACGGACGTCATAGTTTTTGTGATCGGTTATTTGCCGAATCTTTTTTGAAGCAGTATCGTAAGCGTAAATATTTAATACCCCGTCGCGGTCGGAACTAAAGTAGATTTTTTCTCCGATCCACATGGGCAGACGATCGGTGCCCGGGAAGGTCGTTATTTTTTGATCGCGCATCTTTTCGAAATCAAAGATGTAAATATCCTGCGAAGTGCCCCCTTTGTAACGCTTCCATGTCCGGAATTCGCGGGAAAGACGGTTGTAAGCGATTTTGGTGCCTGCGGAATTAAAGCTTCCCTGGGCGGCTTCGTGCATGATTAACGGTTCCAGACCGCTTCCGTCGGGATTGATCATAAAAAGACGGGAGAATCGCTGGTAACTCTTGCGGTAAGAACGAAAAATGATCTTATTCTTTGTGGGATGCCATCCGACAACCAGATCGTAATCCGGATGAAAGGTCACCCGGGTAATATTCCCGCCGTACGTGTCCATTACGTACACATCCGCATTTCCGTCATATTCTCCCGTGAAGGCGATCCATCGTCCGTCGGGCGAAAATTTGGGAAACACCTCTTCTCCGTCGTTCATTGTCAGGCGAACGGCTTCTCCTCCGGTAACCGGAGCTTTCCAGATATCCTCTCCGGCGACAAATACGACCCAGTTTCCGTAAACATCGGGATAGTGCAGAAGCGGAGTGATCTCTTTAGCCTGCAGAGGGATGAAGAAGAGCCAGAGTAAAATCACTAAAAACTTTGAAGATGACTTCAACAGAGAATCTTTCATTATTGCTGCTCCTTTTGATAGATTACACCATGATGAGAATAACTTTAAAAATACGTAAAATTTCCGATTTGGTTACAAAAAAATAATCATATTCAGGCGCTTATTTTTCCTGTAAGATTTTCTTTCAATCAATTCCGATTAATCAGCAATCAATTATCTCAACAAATACCAATAAGATATCTCAAAATTTTCCTATTGCTGCACATCAGAACCGTTCTCTACAGTTTAATCTGCGAAATCAGCTTAATCTGCGGTCAAAATTTAAAAATAAACAAATCGTCCTACTTCTAAGCACTAAAAATCAAAAAAGACCTCAATTAAATCTGCGAAATCAGCGTAATCGGGTTAATCAGCGGTCCCGAATGTTCACGACTTTGATCTTATTCTTAAAATTCTTTAAATTTTAAAACTTTGGAAAATTTACCGTAAAAAATTGTAACCAAAAAGTGTTTGCGGATTCTAATCGGCAAAGTTAAATCGGTTTTAATAATGAGGAAGCACGATGTACAAATTAGCCATAGAAACAATGATTTCAGCCTCTCATTTTTTGAGCGATTATCGCGGTCCCTGTCAACGAATTCACGGACACAACTGGAAAATTCAGGTGGAGATTACGGGCGACCAATTGAACAAAACGGGGATGGTTATCGATTTTAAGGATTTAAGCGACCTTACCTGGAGCGTGGTCGGCAAATACGACCATCAATCTCTGAATGAACTTCCGCCGTTCGATCGGATGAATCCCACGGCAGAAAACATGGCGCGTTACTTTTTCAAGGAGATCGACAAAATTCTGCCTGCTGGAGTAAAGATGCGGGCGATTCGTCTTTGGGAAACCGATAAATACATGGTCGAATACACGGAATAAGCGATGGACAAAAAAGCCGAAAACATCCTTAAAGTCAATGAGATTTTTTACAGCATTCAGGGCGAATCGACTTACGCCGGACTTCCCTGCGTGTTTATTCGCTTGACCTACTGCAATTTACGCTGCGCTTACTGCGATACCGAATACGCTTTTTATGAAGGCGAGGATTTGACCTTTGATCAGATTCTGGATCGTGTTAAACAATTCGGCTGTAACTTAGTGGAAGTAACGGGCGGGGAACCGCTGGTTCAGAAAAACGCGCTTTTTTTAATGACCCTTTTGTGTGACGCCGGTTATGAAGTTTTGCTCGAAACCGGCGGACACATAGATATTAGCCGGGTGGACGCCCGCGTCAAGCGGATTATGGACATTAAATGTCCCTCCGGCGGAGAAGCGGACAAAACGCTCTTCTCAAATATCGAACACTTACGTAACAGCGATCAGGTTAAATTTGTGATAGGCGATCGGCGGGATTTTGATTATGCGGCGGAAATTGTTCGAAAATACCGGTTAACCGAAAAATGCCCGGTTTTGTTTTCTCCGGTTTTCGGAAAGTTGGAAAACAAAACGCTTGCCGAATGGATTCTGGATGAGCGTTTACCGGTACGCATGCAGATTCAATTGCAGAAATACATCTGGGACGCGCAGCGCAGAGGCGTTTGAATATTCTGAAAACAAAACAGATTTGGGAGACAACGACATGGCTCAATTGGAAGTTTTTGAGAACCAGTATCCGGATCGGGATTATTACATTACGCACGTGAACGAAGAGTTTACCTCGGTTTGTCCCAAAACGGGGCTGCCGGACTTCGGCACGATTACGATCAATTACATTCCGGACAAGCTCTGTCTGGAGTTAAAAGCTCTTAAATATTATTTTCTGGAATTCCGGAATCAGGGAATATTTTACGAAGCGGTAATCAATAAAATTCTTGACGATTTGGTTGAAGTTTGCAAACCGCGCTACATGGAAGTTCGCGGCGAATTTACCACGCGCGGCGGGATGCACTCGACCGTTGTGGCGGTTTACGATCCCCGGCAGCGCGGAAAATTTAAATAAACAACACACGGAGAAAAATCATGCGCAAAGAAAAGGCGATTGTTCTCGTTTCGGGAGGGCTCGACAGTTGCGTAACGGCAGCCATCGCCGCCCGCGAATTCGAAACAGCCTTTTTGCATTTGAACTATGGGCAGCGGACCGAAAAACGGGAATTAAAAGCCTTTAACGACATCGCCGATTTTTACGGCGTTAAAGAACGGCTTGTCGTCGATGTGGGGCATTTAAAAAAAATCGGCGGATCGAGCCTTACCGACGAACAAATTGAAGTCAGCCGCGCCAACTTGACCGCAACGGAAATTCCCAGCAGTTACGTGCCTTTTCGGAACGCCAATATTTTGTCGATCGCCGCGAGCTGGGCTGAAGTCATCGGAGCGACCCGTCTGTTCATCGGCGCGGTTGAAGAAGATTCCTCCGGTTACCCCGACTGCAGAGAAGAGTTTTTTAAGGCTTTCAACAAAGTTATTGAATTGGGAACCAAGCCCGATACGCACATTGAAATCGTTACCCCCATTATTCGTCTTAAAAAATGGCAGATTGTAAAAAAAGGAATTGACCTGGGCGCGCCTCTGGAAAAAACCTGGTCGTGCTATCAGGCGGAAGATGAGGCGTGCGGAATTTGCGATAGCTGCGCTTTGCGGTTACGCGGGTTCCAAAAAGCCGGAGTAGAAGACCCGATTCCGTACAAAGCGCGTCCTAATTATTTGTAACGGAATTCTTTTTCATCTTTCGGTTCGCCTGTTTTTTCAGCGCCTTAGGAGTAGCGCGGTTAAGAGTCGGGCTTATAAAATTAATCCTGACTTTGAGTTAAGAGAAAAAAATAACTTTAACGGAGGGTAGAAATCGGGCTTTTGAGTTCTTATATTTAAAAGAAATGGTATTCATTACCCAAAAGGAGGAAGAATACATGAAGACAATGAGAAGTATTTTGATGCGAAAAGGGCATCAAGTCTGGACAATCGGTGCGGAGGCGACGGCTCTTGACGCTTTGAAAAAAATGGCTGAAAAAAATGTTGGGGCATTATTGGTAACAAACGACGATCAGGTGTTAGGGATAGTCTCGGAACGCGATTGCGCCCGAAAACTGGACGTTCAGGGACGCAAGGCGGAATCGACCAAAGTCAAAGAAATTATGACAAAAAACGTGTTGTTTCTGGATATCGGAAACACGGCGGAAGAGGCGATGGCGATAATGATTAACAAACGGGTTCGTCACCTGCCGGTTTTTGAGGATAAAAAACTGGTGGGGATTATTTCCGTCGGCGACGTTGTAAAGGCTGTTATTGACCAGCAAAAATTCACCATCGAACAGTTGGAAAACTACATTACCGGTCGCTACTAACAACAATCCGAAGGTCGGGGGAAAATCAAAAGGCGCCGGGCAGTTTTTTGCCGGGCGCCTTTTTTAATGCCGATTATTTATCCCGTTTTTACTTCAGCAGAATCATTTTACGTATTTTGACAAAATTACCCGATTTTATCCGGTAAAAATACAATCCGCTTGCCAACCGCGTTCCGTCAAACGTAACCTTGTGATAACCCGCGGGTTGATTCCCGTTCACCAGGGTCATCATCTTTTGTCCCACCGCGTTGTAAAGCTCAAGCACCACTCTGCCCGCTTTCGGCAATCCGTATTCGATTGTAGTCGTCGGATTAAACGGATTGGGATAATTTTGCGACAGGCTGTAAACCTTGGGAGCCAGGGCTGCATCGGCAAGACCGCTCGGATTATCCACATGCACGAGAATGGTATCCTGATCGGTGGCGCCCGAATCGTCGGTTAAAGTGACATAAAGGTAATACTCGCCCGCCGGACCGTCCGAACAGATTTCCAAAGTATCTGTTGTGTCGTTGTAACTGTAAGTTAAAGCGGTATCGCTCGACTCGAACGACCAGGTCAATAAAGAATCCGGCGTATCAACATCGCTCTCGTATTGACTCATCTCGAGATAGGCGCATGAACCGACTTCAATAAATAATTCATCCGGCAAATTCACAATTTCCGGAGGATCATTAATTTCACGAATAGTAATCTTCACCTGCGCCGTATCGGTCAGACCGCCGGGATCCTGAATCACGTAATTAAAGCTGTCCGCGCCCGAATAGTTTAAGTCGGGGCTGTAAGTAATAGCGCTGTCCCCTTCTATGGTCACGGTGCCGTGCTTCGGCGAAGTGGCGCTGACAATGGAGAGGTTGTCGCCGTCGGGATCGGAATCGTTTGCCAGCACATCTATGGTTACGGTGGAATCTTCGTCAATACCCAGGGAGTCGTCCGCGGCAACAGGCGGGTCGTTTACGCTGATTACTGTAATCAGAACCATAGCCGTGTCCAGTCCCTGATATTCGTCGGAGGCGACGTATTGGAAGGAATCGGCGCCGTGAAAGTTGTTGTTCGGATGATAGGTAAATTTGTTGTTAAGCGAATCAAAATCCAACTGCCCGTAAGAAGGATTGGTGTAATCGCTGATGCTCAGGGGATCATTATTGGGATCGGAATCGTTATCGAGCGGAGAGACGGTAAGCGGAGTATCTTCGTTAGTGCTGGTTGTGTCGTTTACGGCGTTCGGATTGTCGTTTACGGCAATGGTCACTGTAGCCGTGCTGGAATTACCGCTTGCGTCTTCAACCGTGTAATCGAAATTATCCCAGCCGTGATAATCGGTATCCGGATTGTACGTAACATCGCTGGCGGTATAGGTAGCCGTTCCGTGCGCGGGATCGGTAACTCCCGTGACGGTCATTGTTTCATTTTCGACTTCGGTATCGTTTGCCAGCACATCAACGGTAACCTGCTGATTAACGGGAGTGCTTGCGCTGTCGTCTCTGGCAATAGGCGGGTCGTTTACCGCATCAACCGTAATAAAAACGGTCGCCACGCCGAATCCGCCGATGCCGTCGCTGGCGGTGTAAACAAGCGTATCGGTGCCGTAATAGTTGGCTTCCGGCGTGTAGGTCACCGTGAATCCGTCCGTGGTAGCCGTTCCGTGGGCGGGCTTACGTATGCTACCCACCGAAAGAGTCTGAAATTCCGGTTCGCTGTCGTTGGCTAAAACATCGACGGTTACGGGCGAGTCTTCGTTGGTGGTCGCGGAATCATCCACGGCAACCGGTTGTTCGTTCGGCGCATTGGGCGAAACCCCGTCGATCAGCAGCCATTGGTAATAGGTGGTGAACTCGCCGTCTTCATTGTGGTCGCCGTCGCCGCCGACCAGAGAATTCGCCGGCCAACTGGCGTAAGTTCCCACAACTTTACGCGTGTGCGTAAAATAATCGCCTTCCAAAGGTCCGTCCCATTCACTGCTCACAATGTACCCGAGAATGTAAATTTCCGTGGGATTTCCGATCAGCTCCAGGGGAATCTTGACCTCAACAAGGTCGATGGTGGTATCGGCTATACACAAGTTATGATCGAGATTATACGTATCCCACCAGTCGTCCTCCTGATTATAATGGGCAATTACCGTGTCGCCGGGGAGATTGATCATTACATAGTGATCGGCGTAAAAAGGCAGAATCCACTTTTGCGTATCGTACCAAACGTAGGGCCACATATCGGGGGGCGTAATCTGCGTGTTCACATCAGCAGCTTTATCCGTGCCGTTCCCTGATTTGGGATCGCGCTGAGGATCGGAATCGATATACCAGAAAATCCATTGGTCCGATCTTAAGGTATCGTCGGAAGAACCGATTTTGGAACCCGTGTAGGCAAGGTAGAGATAATTTTCGTCCCAGGTAATGTATGCGTTGTAACCCTCGGTACTGGTATCAAAAGTCTCATCGTCGGTAAATTCCAGCGTACCGTCGAAGATGAGCTGATGATAGGTAGTAGCGTAGGTCAGATTAAACATAAATAAAAAGATAAATATTAGTAACAATTTCAATTTCATATCAAACTCTCCATGTTAACTATTTACTTTAATCATTATAGGATATTTTAAGTCTAACGTTGTGATTTAAATTGCAATTGAATAAAAATAAAATAGTTTTCCGCGGCTTAACGGGCAGGGCTTGACAGCGTGACGAGTAACAAAGTAACAAAGTAACAAAGTAACAAAGTTGGGATTGTCGGAGGATGGAAGGAAAAGGTTTAGTTGTTTAGTTGTTTAGAAAAATTTCGGAGGAATTGAATTGAGAGTAGTCCGGTAATTTATTGCCGGGAAAAATTGATTCCCCTCTTCTTTTCTGCCCTTTAGGGCAAGGGTGACGAAACGTAATGCGTGATGAGTAAGAAAGTGACAAGTAAAATTTAAGATTAAAGTTCTTTCAAGATTAAAGATAAAAGCGACAAGTGACGGAGTCACAAGTTGCAGGTTGCAGGTTCCAGGTTGCAATTAAGATAAAAGTATTTTAAAGATTAAAGCGACAATTTAAACTCAACCTGTAACTTGGTACCACTGCCGATTAACGCTTAACGAAAAAATTTTTCCGCATGATAGTGATACTGTTTTAAGGATAAAAACGGGGGAACGTTTGAATATTTTAACGTTCCCCCTCTAAATCGGTATGGCTTATTGCCTATCGGACCAATATCATCTTCTTTGAAATAGAGATGCCGTTACCTGTTATTAATCTGTAAATGTACACGCCGCTGGCTAAGTTGGTTGCGTCCGTCAAAAACAACATGGTAACTCCCGGCTGATTTGTATCCGTTTACCAGATTTGCCACTTCGTTACCGTTAACGTCATAAACCGTTAAATTAACGTTTGCGTCTTTTGGAAGATCAAAAACAATCTGCGTTGTCGGGTTAAACGGATTGGGAAAGTTCTGCCTTAAATTGAAGTTTTTCGGAAT
>JAADIP010000092.1:101952-102543 GCA_013151275.1 Calditrichota bacterium
CGCTTTTGGCTAAAGCGCCGGAAGCATTTTCAGGAACAATATTGATCACGTAAGGTTCTTGTTCCGGAAATTCAATTTGCACATAACCCGTCATCGGGTTTCCCGGATCAAAATTAACTGTACGCTCAAGCGTATTCTTACCGTCATTGCCGTCAATTTCCACCTGATCAATCAAATATCTTTGATCGCCGCTGACGAACCAAAAAGAAAGCAACTTCTTTTCCTCTTTAGTCGTTTTGGAATTCAGATCAATTTGATAACCAAATGAAACTTCACCGTCGATTTTTAGCGGCTCGGTTTTCAAGGTATCGTCAAAATTAAGCGTCTGCCCTTCACAGGTAAAGCTTCTCAAATCTGCCGTTAGGTAGGCGCTGTCTTCCTGTAAGGGGTAGTAAAAACGTTTAAAGGCTTCCACCTCGGCAAGAGTGTTTTTGCTCAGATAATTTTGCAGGTTCTCCGATTTCAACAAATACGGCGCGGAAGTGTAAGTTGTCCATACGCCATTTTGCAAAGCATTAAATACCGAACTCGGATATTTACCTGTACCTCGATTATATGTTGACCAGCTACCGCCTGTTTTTAATTTGTTGT
>JAADIP010000207.1:0-18830 GCA_013151275.1 Calditrichota bacterium
TTGCGGAGAGGCAGGGATTCGAACCCTGGATAGAGGTTTTGCCCCTATACTCGCTTAGCAGGCGAGCGCCTTCAGCCAGCTCGGCCACCTCTCCAAACACGTTATTTTTATTCTACACCTGTCATTCCTAAAAGCGGAGGATGAGGGACTCGAACCCCCAAGCCCTTGCGGGCGGCGGTTTTCAAGACCGCTGCGTTACCAATTACGCTAATCCTCCGTGTTCACATAAGCGTATTGGTTTCTAAAGAGCATGTAATTTAAAGATTCAGATTTTGAAATTCAAATATTTATCCTAAAAAAACTTTCCGAATCTTTCTCTTCTCTTAAGCGCCTTCACCCGATTTATGTTCCGTCTTTAAATTCCGTTTCGCAACTTATTTTAGCCGCCTTATCCCGAGCATTAAAATAGGGATCCCATTCCAGCGCATCCTTATAAAATGTGCTCTCTTTCAACCTCTCCAGTTTAGCGACAATCGGCTCCAAACGCTCATATTGCATCAACTCTACTCTGAATTTGGCAATATGAGGCAAGCCCTTTAAATATCCGCTCAAATGTTTCCGCATTTCAATAACCCCGCGCCGTTCGCCCTTGTATTCAACGTTTAACCGGTAATGCCTGATCAGAAGGTCCACCCGCTCTTTCAGAGTCTGAGGTGGCGGAACTTGTCCGGTTTGCAAATAAATTTTAGTATCCCGAAAAATCCACGGATTGTGAATGGCGCCGCGTCCGATCATTACGGCATCGCATCCGGTCCGGTCAAACATCTGTTTTGCCAATTGCGGCGTCGTTACATCCCCGTTGCCTATAACCGGGATAGACACCGCCTCTTTTACTTTTTGAATCCATTCCCAGTCGGCTTTACCTTTGTAACCCTGCGCCCGCGTCCTGGCGTGCAGCGCGACGGCTTCAATACCCACGTCTTCCATTTGTTTGGCAATTTCAACGATCCGAACGGAATTTGCGTCCCATCCCAAACGTGTTTTGGCGGTAACAGGAACCGAAACCGATTTTGCCACCGCTTCGCAAATTTTAATCATCAACGGAACGTCCCGCAGCAATCCCGCTCCGGCGCC
Organism: Calditrichota bacterium; assembly: GCA_013151275.1. Lineage (GTDB taxonomy): Bacteria > Calditrichota > Calditrichia > Calditrichales > Calditrichaceae > Caldithrix. Next base: position 1,075 of record JAADIP010000207.1, read on the forward strand.
TTTTAACGCTATTTTACGCACCGGACAGCCAAAATTAATATCAATAAAATCCGGACCCTTTTCCTCGGCTAACTGCGCCGCCCGAACCATTGCCTCCACGCGATTTCCGTAAATCTGAATTCCTATGGGATGCTCTTCCGGACGAATTGTCATTTTAAGAAACGCCTTCTCGGCATCGCGCACCAAGGCTTCGGAGCTGATAAATTCCGAATAGACCACATCGGCGCCCAACTCCTTACAGATCATCCTGAAAGGATAATCGCTCACGCTTTCCATTGGCGCTAAAAACAAACCGCGCTCTATTTTGTATTTTCCAAATTCAATAATCATCGTTTGTTCTTTATTTTTTATGACCGCAGCAAAATAAACAAAATTTCCGGCGAAATAAAGTTTAATTAAACGGCAAAAAGGCTTGGTTCCTGATTAAAATACTCCGATCGGTTGGCGTCCGGTAAACCCTTCTTCCAGCCCGTGCCAGTAAAAAATGTCGTCTTCGTCCGATTTCCAGCACAAAAAAACTTCTTCGCCGGTGGAACGCAGCGCCGGAAAATCGATAAGTCCCTTTTCAATGCTTTTGATTTGAATGCCTTCACCCAGAATCTTCTGAACAAGATTCAAGAAACGACGATACGGATAAGGATGCGGTTCCAGCGTATCGGGATTGAAGCCGGGTTTGTATTTCCCGTTGTAAATATCAAAACCGATCTCTTTTAATTCCTTAAAAATTCTTTGAATTTCCCGTAAATTTCGACGCAACATCGGCAAACGCGATCGGGCTTCATCTACTGTAAAATGCTTGTCAAAATGAACCTTAAACATTGTTTTCTCTCAGGTTTCGTCTGCGGAAATGGGTAAATGCAAAACACCGTGCACTCCAAACTCACCACAAGCCACCGGTATCCTAAAATCAGCCAGGGCAAAACGTTTTTTTACATAAGCAAGCCCGAAATGTTTGCCCAGATCAGGGTCGTAAGCGCAACTGGTTAACTCGCCGATTTTAGCACCGTCAAACATGATTTCCGCAGGCAGCGCTTCGCAAAGAGTTCCCTGAAGCTCAACCACCATGGTGTACTTTTGCACCTTATCGTAAGTATCGAGCCGGGCTATGATTTCCTGCCCGGTGTAAGATTCCTTGGTAAAACTTACGGCATGCAATAAACGGGCTTCGTGAGGATTATATTTGTCATTGATCTCATTCTGACCTTCGGGAATACCGGCTTCGATTCGCAGCACTTCCGCGGCATCCAGACCAATCAGACCCCCGCCCTGTTCAACCAGCGAATCGTACAAATCGTTTACAAGCTCTTCACGTTTGTTTCCCCAAATCAAAACCTGATACGCCGACCATTTGTAACGATCGTTTTGAATGAATGCCATAACATTGTCGTTCTGATCGATAAAAATGAGATCGTCGTCGGAGCGGACAGGCTCGCCTTTCATTTTTTCCACGATTTTCGGACTTTCCGGTCCGATCAGAAGCAGCCATAAAAATTCATTTGTCGCGTCGAAAATCCGAACATCTTCCATTATAATAAAACGTTCGATCCAGTCTTTCAGGCGCCGACTTTCATAATAGCTGGAAACAGCCAGAATGCCTTCGTCGAAATGGTTCAGCCTGGCATAATCTATCAAACGCCCTATTTCGTTGCAAAAAACGGTCGGTAAGCTGCCGCGGGCTTCCAATTGATTCAAATCGTTTGTAGAAATCCTTTGCAAAAAATCGATTGTATCGCGTCCTTTCAGCATGAGTTTGCCGTAAAAACTCATGTCAAATAATCCCGCTTTTTCTCTGACCATGTGCAATTCGTCTTCCACGGGTTTGTAATTTTGCGGAACGATCCAGCCGCGATACGCCAGATACTGCGCTTTGTGAAATTCATGGAATGTGTTTAAGGGCAATTTATTCATTGGTCTTCGGTTCTTCCCTGGAATTTAAAGATAAACGTTCGATGATCAGATCGTTAAGAATCGATTTCTCAAGAATCTCATCAACATCTTCAACGCTGACACCGCCGTACCAGATCCCTTGCGGGTAAATTACCACCGTGGCGCCATATTCGCATTTATCCAAACAGCCCGCTTTATTCACACGATAAACCTTATCCAATCCTTTTTCCGATAACTTTTTCCTGAGCAGACTGCGAATTTCGGCGGAATGTTTATAACCGCAGGAAGGTCGGTGAGCTCCGGGCGGTCGTTTATTTTCACAAACGAAAATGTGCTTTTCGGGAAAATCCATAGAACCGTTCCTCCGTAAACGATTTATATGACCATCTCAGGATCATAATTTTCGAGATATTCACGGATTTTTTCCAGGAATTGAGAACCCATGGCGCCGTCAACCAGACGATGATCAATCGTTAATGCCAAATACATCACTGGACGAATGGCAATGGCGTCGTTGATTACCACGGGACGTTTTTTAACGGCGCCCACCCCCAGAATAGCCACCTGCGGCTGATTGATAATCGGGAAACCAACCACGGTTCCGAAAACGCCAAAATTGGAGATCGAAAAAGTGCCGTTTTGAATTTCATCGGGTTTCAGTTTCTTTTGGCGGGCGCGTATGGCAATATCATAAACGGATCGAGCCAAACCAAGCAGATTTTTGGAATCAGCCTGAAAAACATTGGGAACAATCAGTCCGTTTTCCACCGCGACGGCAATCCCGATATTGTAATATTTCTTCACCACAATCTTTTCGCCGTCAATCGAGGCGTTTAACAAAGGGAATTCCTTTAAAGCCTTTACCGTGGATTCCACAATAAACGGCGTGTAAGTTAAACGGAATCCCTCTCTTTTTTTGAAATCGTCTTTATTGCGATCTATTATTTTTTCAATATTGTTCATATCAACTTCCGTGTAAAGGCTGACATGCGCGGAGGTTTGTTTGGAATGAACCATGTGCTCGGCGATAAGTTTTCGCATGTTGTCCATCGGAATTATTTCCACCTTCCCTGCGGAAGAAACGCTTTGTTGAATAGCCGGCGCCTGAGTACCGACAAATTTTTCTTTTTCCGAAATATAATTCAGAACATCCTTCTTAGTCACCCGACCGTTGAATCCGGTACCTTTAATTCTCTCCAATTCATCCGTTGAGATTTCGTGTTCACGGGCAATATTCAGAACAACCGGCGAATAAAAGCGCGAACTTCCCTTTGTCGAAAGGCGCTCTTTTTGAGGCGCCGCTTCCGGAACAGGCTCCGCTTCTTTTTCCCGATCGGCGGAAACTTCGGGTTCGGTTACGGAAGGAAGCGCTGTTTTTTCCTCGGTTTCAATGACGGCAATTGGTTTTCCCACTTCCACCACATCGCCGACTTTCGCCAGAATTTTTACAATACGTCCGGGAACCGGGGTCGGTATTTCGGAATCAACCTTGTCCGTACTGATTTCCAGAATAATCTCATCCTTGCCGACGGAATCCCCTTCTTTTTTAAGCCATTTAAGAATGGTTCCTTCTGTGATCGATTCGCCCATCTGGGGCATTACCATATCTACTTTCATTCTTCAATCCGTTATTTTTTTAGTATTAGTGTTGTAATTAAATCGGTTAATACGCCATTAACGTCCGGGCTGCCTTTATTACATCTTCAATTTGAGGCAAAGCTGCTTTTTCCAGAACGGGGCTAAAGGGCACGGGAGTATCTGCGCCTCCTAATCTTTTGACCGGACCGTCCAGATATTCAAAAGCTTCTTCGGCTACGGTGGCTGCTATTTCTGCGCCAAAGCCCTGAAAACGCGTATCTTCGTGCGCGATCAATACTTTGCTTGTTTTTTTGACGGAATCGACGATTGTCCCGACATCCAGAGGATTAATGGTTCGAATATCGATCACCTCCGCGCTTACGCCTTCCTCTTCCAGTATTCGAGCCGCTTCCAAAGATTTGTGGACAAGCGCGCCCCAGCACACAATTGTCAGATCGCTTCCTTCGCGCTTAACGGCGGCTTTTCCGAAAGGCAGCAAATATTCGGAATCCGGTTCCGGTGCGGAGGCGTAGCTTTGCCGGTAAAGCCCTTTGTGTTCCAGAAACAACACCGGGTCGTTTCCCCGAATCGCCGTTTTTAACAATCCCTTTGCATCGGCGGCATTTGAAGGATAGGCGATTTTAATTCCCGGTAAGTGGGCAAAAAAGCCTTCGATATTTTGGGAATGACAAAGTCCGCCGTGAATGTACCCGCCGACAGGCGTGCGCACCACTACCGGAGCCGTCCAAGAATTGTTCGAGCGCCAGCGCATGGTAGCCAATTCATTGCGAATCTGCATCATCCCCGTCCAGATGTAATCGCCGAATTGAATTTCGACAACCGGTTTTAATCCGTAAACAGCCATACCTATCGCAACGCCGATAATACTCGATTCGGCAAGCGGCGTATTAAAACAACGGTCGCGACCGAATTGAGTGGAAAGTCCCGAAGTCGCCGTAAACACGCCGCCTTTGTCGTCAGCCACGTCTTCGCCAAAAACATGAATCCTCTCATCCCGAGCCATTTCCTCCTTCAGGGCATGATTGATGGCATCCACCACAACCACGCGTTTACCGGAAGGCTGTGTTTTTTCGTATTTCAACCGACTTGTTTCTTCTTCGGGCGCATATAAAAAATGATAGAGCGTGGACGGGTCCGGTTGCGAATGTGTTTCGGCTCGCTCCGCGGCTTCATCCACTTCCGACTTGATCTTCTTTTTCAACTCCTCTAACTCTTCCGCTTTAAAAAGACCCGATTTCAGCAATTGACTTTCAAACTTCGGAATGGGATCTTTCTTCTTTTCTTTTTCCAATTCTTCTTTGGGACGGTATTTAATTTGCGAATCGGAAGAAGAATGAGGCAAAAGACGAACGGTTTCGGCTTCTATTAACACGGGACCATCTCCCTGCCTTGCCCGGCTGACGGCTTGTTTTAGCGCATCGTACGAAGCAAAAAAATCGGTGCCGTCCACGTGGAAGCGGGTCAGCCCCTCGTATCCCGCGGTAAAGGCATACACCGATTGCCCGGTCATTTGTTCGCTCACATGCACGGAGATAGCGTATTTATTATTCTGAATCACAAAAATAACCGGCAGATGTTCTCTGGAAGCCCAGTTAACCGCTTCGTGGAAATCGCCCTGACTGGAGCTTCCCTCACCGGAAGAAACATAAACTACTTCGTCCTTGCCCTGTTTCACCGCAGCCAAAGCAGTGCCGACCGCCTGCAAGTACTGTGTTCCCGTGGGACTGGATTGCGAGACGATGCGCAGCTTTTTATGTCCGTAATGATTCGGCATTTGCCTGCCGCCGGAGCTGGGATCGTCCGCTTTTGCCAGAAAATTCAGAAACACCTCTTCCGGCGTTAGTCCGAATTGCAGCACAAATGCAAGATCGCGATAGTAGGGATACACATAATCATAACCCGGCTGCAAGGAAAAACCAGCAGCGATCTGAACCGCCTCATGACCGGAACATCCGATATGAAAAAAACTTTTACCCTGTTTCAACATGATCAACATCTTTTGATCCATAAAGCGGGCAAGAATCAAATTGCGGTAAATTCCCGCTAACGTTTCTTTCTTTAAGCCCAGCAGGTCTATCTTTTTGGCAACTGTATTAGGCATGGTCATCTTCTCCGTAATAATCGAGATTCACTCTCTTTTCTCTTTAATGTTTTCTTTTTCAGCCCTTAAAACGGCGCAGTTTATTAACAGATAATCACGGAAGTCAGCCACAGGATCAAAATCGGCATTTAAACGCACCATACACGATTCTGCCGAATCATGTCCATGGGGGCAGGGTTTGTCAGGGAACAACGGACACATAGTTTCTTCGTTTTTCATTGATACTTCCTCTATGTTTAAGCATTGATTTCCCTAATTTAATTTTTTATCGATGCTAAAACCCCACTATTATTAACTAAATTCCGTGCCAAATATTCCTTAAAACTGTGTCTGACAAGGGCGATATTCCGGCGCTTTAATCCTCATATTCGGCAAAACGGCGCGGATAGTTAACGACATGCGATTTTCAATTCATCAGCGGAATTCCAACACTTCTTGAAATAATGTTTTTTTTCGAGAAGAAAAATCAATCCCGATACTCGCATGATTAAAAAATAAGTAAAAAATCTCTTCGGGGAAAATAAATAATCAAATCAGGTGAAAAGTAGAACGGAGAAAGGAAGATAAAAGATAAAAGATTAAAGATTAAAGGAAAAAGGGTGTCAGAAAGCCGGTCTAGCGTGACAATAAACCGCAAATGCCGCTTAACACTTAACTCTTAACCCTTAACTCTTACACCCTTAACCCTTAACGCTTAACCCTGTTAGTGGTGCGTTCCGCCCTCATACGCCATCTCTCCGGCTTTGACGGCTACGGGCAGCCTGTTTTGCGGCGGCGGCAAAGGACAGGTGGCATATTCGGTAAACGCGCACGGCGGATTATACGCCTTGTTAAAATCGATGAAAGTTTCGCCTTTTTCATCCGGGGGATCGACCACCAAAAAGCGTCCCGTGACGTAAGTCTCTTCGCCGTTAGTCTCATCGGCAAAAATAACAAACAACGGATCTTCGGGACTATCGGCAAGAACATCCAAACGAAAGGTTTTGCCGTTTAATTCAAATACCAGAGCTCCCGGGCATTTGGATGACGTTGTGGTGCCCAACACCGTCGGGATGGGTATGTTCTTCGGCGGCTGATAGGGTTCAAATTTTGCCTTGATCCGCCATTTTAAATCCACGGGAAAGCGCTTAATACCCTTAAAATTCTTAATCGCAGGATTATTCTTATCTTTCAACCGAATTCCGTAACGACCGTCGCGCTCAATCACATACCACAGCAGAGAGCCCATAGTCATTTTTGTTGGTTTTCCATCGGCATCAGATTTTAAAACCGTTTCCCGTATCGGCTTGCCGTCAACAAGCACCTGCACTCCTTCTTTAACACGAACTTTAACCGTACTGTCGTTCAAATAAAACCAGCCAATAGTCATTGGTTTTTCTTTATCGGAAAATTTAATGTCATTTCCCTGTCCGAATCCAAAACTGTTTTCGCCGGGTTTTAACCAGAACAATCCGGCAAGACTAAGCCAACTGTCTTCCGCTGTAAGTCTGGCGATTCTTTTTTTGTGCCATTCGTCGATCTGCCTTTTGTATTCGGTTTTGTTTAGCGCGCTGCTTTTTTGATTTTTACATGCCACAATACTCATGGCGACAACAGAAAAAATCACTAACAAAATCACCTCTGTTCTTTGCGGTCTCATGAATCACTCTCCTTCAATGGTAAAATCCGATTTCAAAATATAAAAGTTACGTCAATATTAAACAATACCGTTAAGCGATTAAAACGATTTTTTGCGAATCGGCTTGCGGTAGTCCGCAGGCGATGCCATAGACAAGAGCGCATCGGAACAGAAAGCAGCATTAAATATTTTACGGTACGGAAAAACAAAACACCATTGGCGGTAAAAATTTTCCCGGTCGTACAGACTAAAGCAACAATTGTCTTTATTCCCGACCGCCCGGCGGTACAGTTGCAAATATTTGTTTAGCATGGTAGATTAGAACAATGCTTTACCTGCATCGGGAAAGCGCGCAATTATCCCGGGCGGATCAAACGAATCAGCCGGGGCGCTTATGATTGCTGCCGATTAAAAAGAGAGCAAAACCGGAAAGTTAAAAAATGATTTTATTCAAATGAAGTTTTTAAAAATAGTTTTTCTGTCAATTTCCGTATTTATTATCGGGTTTTTGATCCTGGTTTTCACTTCGGAATCCGAGACTACCATAACCCGCGAATTTGCCACGGATACTCCGCTGCCCGTGGCTTTACGGCAAATTGCGCTTTCTCAGACAAATCAAATTCTGTCCGCCGATAAAAAGCAGGATACCATCGAAGTTACCCTGAATTACTTCCCGCACTCTTCCGCCGTTAAGGTCAGGCATTTGATGATCATCGACTACATGAATTACCGGATCACCCTTCAACCGATTAAAAAAGACAATTCGATAAAACTTCTTAAATTTATTTCTCACTCGATTACGCTCAATAAATTAGCCGACGGTTCGACGAATATTCGCTGGATAATGCGCTACAATATCACGGGTCTAACACCGCGGATTCTCAACCGTTTTATCTGGAAGCCGGAGCTGGAGCGATTTCTCGATCGGGAAATAATACGTATCAAGAAACATCTGACTCTGTAAATTCTCAAAGCATTTCAAAAAGAAAATTTGACAAAGGGAAATTGGTTTTTTATATTGTGAGTGAACATTCGCACACATAACAAAGGAAACGATAATGAATTACAGCGAACGGCAAATTCAGATTATTAACACAGCCATCAGCTTAATAGCGGAAAAAGGCATTCAGGAATTAACCATCAAAAATATTTCCAAAAAAATAGGAATCGTCGAATCCGCGATTTACCGGCATTTTGCAAGCAAACAGGATATTCTGCTGGGCATTCTGACTTTGTTCAAAGAAAACAAAGATCAGATTTTACAAAGCGTACAGGGCACCGCCTCCGGCGCTTCGGAACAATTAAAAGCTTTTTTTACCAAACGATTCGAGCAATTTTCAAACAATCCGGCGTTTGCTTCGGTGATTTTTTCCGAAGATTTCTTCCGCAACGATAAGCGTCTGTCCGAAATGGTTTACCAAATTATGCAGGAGACTCAACAGTTGATTATCGAAATTATCAAAGCCGGGCAACAACAAAAGGAATTGCGCGACGATGTACCCGCGGATCAACTGGCGGCTATTCTTACCGGCACGTTGCGTCTTATTGTAACCCGCTGGCGCCTTTCCGAATTTTCGTTCGATTTGCAAAGCGAAGGGCAAAAGCTCTGGCAGACAATTGAGAAATTGATCAAAGAGTAATTTTTTTTAACCGGCAAGTGGGTGAATATTCACTTTATTACCGAACAATCCGATTTTAAGGAGAACAGAATGGAAAAACTTTTAGAACGGTTACTAAAGTACCCGAAACTGATATTGGCGGCGATCCTGCTTATTTCGTTAGCGTTTATGTTCGCCATGAGTAAAAACACACACATGGAAACCAATCTGGATAAGTACATGCCCGAGCGGCATCCCGCTTTTGTTTACAGCAATCAGGCTGAAAAATGGTTCGATATTAAAGACGGCATCATCATTGCGCTGGAAAACAGGGACGGCATCTACAATTACACTACGCTTAAAAAGGTAAAAGACCTGACAAAAAAATTACAAAAAATGAAAGAGATCGAAAGGAATGATGTAACCTCGTTGTACACCGCGGATAATATCGTCGGCACCGAAGACGGCATGGATGTGAAGGCGTTCTACAAGCGAGTTCCCAAAGACCCGGCTAAATTAGCGGAATTGCGCGAAAAGGTTCGCAACAACGAGATGGTCTTCGGACGACTTGTCTCCGCCGACGAAACCGTTACCGTCATTATTGCAGCCATCGATGACGACGTATTTTCGCAGGAATTTTACCAACGCATTCTAAACATTGCCAAAGAATACGAAGGTCCCGAAAAGGTTTACGTTGCCGGACGACCCATTGTGGAAGGCACTTTGGCATATTTGGGTCCACAGGATATGAAACGTATGGTGCCTGTTGTGGTGCTGGTTATTTTGCTGGTGCTTTATCTGGTATTGCGCAATTTTAAAAGCGTTTTCTTTACTCTTTTGGTGGTGCTGTTCAGTACTATTTGGGCGTTTGGCTTAATGGCGGCTGTAAATATTCCCATTTACTCCGTGTCCACCATGATTCCCGTGATGCTGATCGCCATCGGCGTGGCGGACGGCATCCATTTGTACAGCCATTTGTACCTGTTTTTAAAGGAAAATCCCAAAGCCACCCGGCATGAGGCGGTGAAAGACATGCTGCACGGAATGTGGCGTCCGGTGGTGATGACGTCGATAACCACGGCGGTGGGATTTATTTCGCTGTTAACGTCCCAGGTCTATCCCATTAAGTACTTTGGCGTTTTTACGGCTTTCGGTGTGATGATGGCTATGTTGTTTTCTCTGCTTTTAATCCCGGCTGCTATTCTTGTGTTTGGCTTGCCGAAGCCCAAAAAGAAAATTAAAACCGATCGGGACGACGCGACCGACCACATCGCCTATCGCTTTGCCGAAGGCGTGGTCAAACATAGAAATTTTGTTTACGGTCTTACTATTTTCATCGTTGCTGTTTCCGTTTGGGGAATGACCAAAATTTGGATTAATTCCAGCTTTCTGGAAAAATTCGAACAAGACAGCGAGATCGTCCTCACCGATAAATTCATCAACGAGCACTTTGGCGGCACCAGCACCTTGAACGTGATTTTGGAAAGTAAAGACAACGACGCCTTTAAAAAACCGGAAGTGCTGAAACTAATCGATAAAATGCAGGATGATGTAGTCGGTCATCTGCCGGTGGTCGGCAACTCTTTTTCGCTGGCGGATTATTTAAGGCGCATGAACAAGGTAATGCATGCCGACAGCGCTAAATACGCCATTCCCGACAATCAGGATTTGATCGCCCAATACTTGCTGTTGTACGAAATGTCCGGCGATCCGGAAAATCTGTGGAAGGTGGTTACCGAAGATTATAAAAAGGCAAACGTCACTTATCAATTGAAAAGCGACAATTCCAAAGCGTTGAAAAGCGCCATTTCCGTCATCGAAAAATACAAAAATGATTTCAATAAACATGGCGTGGAGGTGAACTACGCCGGTTCCGGCTACAAGGCGCTGGTGTTTACCGATCTGATTCTGGAAGGTCAGATTACCAGTCTGATTATGTCCCTTTTTATTATTATCATTTTATTGTCGCTCATGTTCAAAAAGTTTTCCATAGGACTAATCGGCTCTGTGCCCATTATCATTACGGCTTTAATCGGCTTCGGGGTGATGGGGCTGCTGAACATTCCGCTGAGCACTACCACGGCGCTGATTTCCAGCATTGCCATCGGCATAGGTATCGATTATGCGGTGCATTTTATCGAGCGTTATAAAATTTATGCCGCCCAAACAGGGAACAAACTGCGCACAGTGCAACTGACCATGCACCATTCGGGACGGGCGATCATTTTTAACGCTATCGTGGTCATTGCCGGATTTTTGGTATTGCTGTTCTCCGTTTTTCCGCCGAACCGCATCTTGGGCGCGCTGGTATCACTTAACATGTTCACCAGTTTTCTGGGCACGGTGACCGTTATGTTTTTAATCTTATACAGTTCCGATAATTATTTTAAAAAGAAAAACAACACATTAAAGGAGAAGAAATGAATTTAATTCACATCAGTCAGGCAAGCCGGATGAAAAATCCGCACAACGTGGACGCACGTCCTCTGTACGATACAAAGCACGCTCAGGTTGTCCACTTAACGCTGCAACCCGGAGAAAGGCTTAAAAGACACATTACGCCGGTAGATGCAATTTTTTATGTCCTGGAAGGAACAGGCATTGTAGAGGTAGGAGACGAGAAAAAAGAAGTAAGCGCTGACACATTGATCGACAGTCCGAAAGATATTCCCCACTGCTGGTACAACGAAAGCAATGCGGTTTTAAGGATACTGGTGATTAAAGCGCCGAAGCCGACAAAACCGACCAAGGTGTTGTAAAAACAGAAATCAAACAGGATAACAGAGATTAAAACGGAAAAAATAAAATCCCGAAAGCTCGGTTATCCGATCAAAAAAACGGAGGTGTACTATGAAGTACAAAGTAAGTATGTTCTTAATTCTGATAACGGCGTTTGCCCTTAACGCATTCGCGCAGGAAAAACTCACCGGACTGCAAATCATGGAAAAAGTTTACAACCGACCCACCGGCGACGACATGGAAGCCAATTTAACCATGACATTGATTAATTCGCGAGGCGGCAAACGAGTTCGCGAAATTAAACAGTACAGCCGCGATTTTGGCGCAGTGGAAAAGAAAATCATGTTCTTTGTCAAACCGGCTGACGTTCGCAATACGTCTTTTATGAGCTGGAGTTACGACGATCCGAACAAAGACGACGATCAGTGGATTTACCTTCCGGCGCTGAAAAAGGTGAAACGTATTTCCAGCGACAGTAAAAGCGACTATTTTATGGGCTCCGATTTTACTTATGACGATTTAGGCGACCGCAAGCCAAACGAAGATACGCATAGAATTTTGCGCGAAGAAAAACTAAACGGGGAAGATTGCTACGTCATTGAAAGCATCCCCAAAGACGAAGATTATATGTATTCCAAAACCATCACCTGGGTTATTAAGGATAAATGGATCGGTCTGAAAAAAGAATTTTACGACGAAGACGGAGAATATCTGAAGACTTTAACCATCGAAAAATATGACAACATCAAAGGCTTCCTGATTATTCTCACAACGAAAATGGATAATGTGCAGAAAAACCACCAAACCGTTATGGAATTGACCGATGTAAAAATCAATATCGGCATTCCGGCAAACAAGTTTACGGAAAGAATGATGAAAAGAGGATTGAAATAATGAAACGCGTAAAATCGGTTATTGCCGTTCTGCTTTTAGCCTTCGGGCTTCAGGCTCAGGGAATTTCGTTTACCGGCTATGCCCGTAATTACACCGGTATTCTGCTGACCGGCGATAATGAGTTTTCCATTATTCAGAACACGCTTAATCTGAATATGGAGCAAAGCAAAGACAAAGTGGCTTTTAAAGTCAATCCCTACATTTATCAGTACGCCGATAAAGAACTGGAAATAGGCTTACGTGAGGCTTATCTGGATATTTATTTCAATTCAGTGGATTTACGAATCGGACAACAGCAGATCATCTGGGGCAAAGCGGACGGCGTGTTTATTACGGACATTGTTTCGCCCAAAGATTTACGGGAATTCCTGCTTCCCGATTTTGACGAAATCCGCATGGGCGTAACCGGTTTTAAAGCCGATTATTACATTGGCGACAACACCTTTGAACTGGTCTGGCTGCCGACCTTTACGCCGACGCTTTTGCCGGAAGAAGGAAGCATTTGGCTGCCTGCGCCGGAATTTCCCGTCAAACCAGTGATTGATCATTCCGAAGAAAAGGTAAAAGCGTCTCTGAAAAACAGCGAAGTATTTGCCAAATTTTCCGCATTGACCGCTTTAGTGGATTTTGAATTGATGGGCGGTTATGCCTGGGACGACGATCCCACCATGCATGTGATTAAGCAAATCGATCCCGCAACGCATCAGCTAACCGGATTAACGATTTATCCGCGACATCACCGCTTAACCATCGGCGGCGGGAGCTTCAGCACCACCTTAGGACCTTTTGTGCTGCGCGGCGAAGGAGCCTACTACAACGGCAAATATTTCAACACCGCCGATCCATTGGCAGAAGAATCGGTGATTAAAAAAGACTATCTGCATTATCTGCTGGGTCTGGATTACACTCTTTTTGACGTACATCTTAGCGGGCAGTTCATTCAGCAGGCTGTCTTGGATTACGACGAGTATATCGATAATGATCAATTTTCCAACATGGCTACATTTTTAGCCGATCGTAATTTTCTGAACGAAACGCTGAATCTCTCTTTTTTCATGTACTACGATTTCAATAACAAAGCGTCATTGATTCGTCCCAAACTTATCTACGATCTGGCTGACGGATTTGAAATACTGATAGGCGCCAATATTTTTACCGGTTCGAGCGGGATGTTCGGTCAGTTTCACAATAACGATATGACTTACGCCAAAATTAAATACAGTTTTTAATTCATGCGGGAAAAAGGAACCGGCAAAAAGAGAGCATATTGCAATGAAAACCTTTTCCTTTAAAAAAGAATATCGTCTCCGCTTATTCGAACGGTTCTTAGCCATATTCTTCCTTCAGTTTTTTGGCTTGAGCCTTATCGGGTATGCGAATGATAATTTGTCAGCAGATATCAAGGTGGGTTTGGCGTTAAGCGGCGGAGGCGCCCGCGGAATCGCTCATATCGGCGTTATTATGGCGCTCGAAGAAAATAACATTCCCATTGATATGATCGCCGGAACCAGCATGGGAAGCATCGTCGGCGGACTTTACGCCTGCGGCTACTCCGGAAGCGAAATGAAAGATATTGTCAATAAGATTGACTGGGACAGCATCTTCAACCAAAAACCTGATCCCAAACGCGTACTGGTCAGCAAACGTTACGGAATAATGGAGCCTGTTTTCCGCCTGCGCTTTAAACTGTGGGATATTTACCTGCCTTTTGGTTTGAGCAACGGTCAGCGGATAAGCGAGGAATTGTTTTATTTGACGGCTCCGGCAAATTTTGCCGCCAAAACCAACTTTGACAGCCTTGTAGTGCCTTTTCGCGCCGCCGCCGTCGATATTGCCGCGGCGGAGCTGCTGTCGTTAAAGCAGGGAGATCTGGCGCAAGCGATTCACGCCAGCATGGCAATTCCTCTGCTATTCTCCCCCGCCAGAGTTGACAATCGCATGTTAGTTGACGGAGGCGTGCTCAACATTTTACCCACGGATATTGTAAAAGACATGGGAGCCGACGTCATTATTGCCAGCGACCTCGAGGGATTGTTCCCGTTGGGCGAGGAACCCAAACATTTCGCCGACGTCGCCATTCACACGCTCGACATTACCATTCGCGAATTGAAAAAGAAAAATGTCAAACTTGCCGACGTTTTAATCGAGCCCGATCTGGGCAACCATTCGTCCGCCGACTATTCCGGTCTTGATTCCCTTATTCTGGCGGGTTATCAGGCGACCATGGCTAAAATGAATGAAATAAAAAGTCTTGTCCCCAAAGCGCAAAGAGCTCACCCGCCTTCAAAACGCCGATTGAACGATCGGCTTATTAATCATGCGCGCGTGGCAAAAATCAGCGTAAAAGGCAACGACCGCGTAAGAACGGCTGTAATTACCGGGGAATTCCCTTTAAAAGAAGGTGATATTTTCAGTCGGAACAGGGCGCTTAACGGGGTAAAAGATATTTACGCTACGGGTTTATTTGAAAATGTCTGGCTGGAACCGCAATATCTTGCGGATGATCTGATTGAGATCAATATTCACGTAATCGAAAAATATCCGCGAACCGTCGGTTTCGGATTGAACTACCGTTCGGAAGAAGGATTTAACGGTTTTGTGCAAATCGTCCATTTCAACTTCTTTGGCTGGGGCGAACGGTTCATGCCGCTTATCCGATTTGGCGAACTTCACAAGCGCGCCGGATTGGAAATTGTAAACGATCGTTTTTTTGCGACTCCGCTTACCGTACACAACGGAATCTACTATGAACGGGATCGTCCTTATCTTTACGATGAACAGGGCGAGCAAACCGGAAATCTGGAAACGGATCGCATAGTCGCTCAATTTTCCGTCGGCGTACAACCGAGTCACAAACTGCTTTTTACCGCCGGCTTGCAGGGTGAACGGGTGTGGCAGGGAAAAAATCAATTATTGGGACTACCCTCCCAAACTTCAGAGTATTGGAGCTCTTACGGAAAAATCGTCTTTGATAATACGGACGATCGTTATTTTCCCGAAAGCGGAATCCGTTTCATATTAAAGGGGAAATCGGTCGTAAAAACCAATCGCAATGGCGCGTATTTTAAAAAATTTACGGGGGAATTTAACCTGAACTTTTCGCCTTATTCATTCCATACAATTTCTGTCAATCTGTTTGCGGGAACTTCGGAAAAAGAGCTTCCGGTTTACGAGCGTTTCAGATCAGGCGGACCATTTGATCTGCCGGGCTACCGCCGCGACGAATTGTGGGGGAATCGTGCGCTTTCCATACGGGTGAGTTACAGGTTTAAATTTTTTAAACGCTGGTATTTTCGGACGGGTTTTTCACTGGCAAACGTGAGCGATGCCGATCTGAATTTTGACAATTTTGTAAGAGGCGTTTCAACCGGTCTGGCGGCTGCTTCTCCGTTGGGTCCGGTGTCTCTGTTGTACGGATGGTCCGATAACGGACGGAAACAGTTGTATTTTTCTTTTGGCTACGATTTTTAAATTCAAAATCTTGTTAACTTAATTCCGATTGTTGAAAATAGCGATAACGAACAGATTCACCGTATCAATTTTAACGCCTGATTAGCCGCGATAAGAATCGGGTCCCAAGCCGGAGCAAACGGAGGCGCGTAACTTAGATCAAGCTGCGCCAGTTCCTTCACGTTCATTTTCTGCTGTAAAGCCGTCGCCAGAATATCCAGGCGCTTTGCCACGCCTTCGCCGCCTACCAACTGCGCCCCTTTCAAACGACCGCCGTTTACTTCAAAAATCAGCTTAACGGTGATTCTTTTTTTACCCGGCATATATCCAGCCCGTGTAGCGGTTTTAACGCTGACACTCTTAACGGGTAATTTTAACCTTTCTGCGTATTCGGCGGTAATCCCCGCGCGACCGATTTCCAGATCAAAAACCTGAACCGCGCTGGTCGCCACAACGCCCGACATTTGGCTTCTCTTTCCGCTGGCGTTATCTCCCGCCACGCGTCCCTGTTTATTAGCCGTGCTTCCCAAGGGAATGTATTCGTATTTATTGGTAACAAGATTTTTCACCTCCGCGCAGTCGCCGGCTGCAAAAATATTAATCACATTGGTGCGCATGTGGCTATCCACCTGAATCGCTCCCGAAGCGCCCAACCGGATTCCCGCCTTTTTTGCCAATTCCGTTTCGGGACGAACTCCCACAGCCACAATCACCAACGAACACGAAATTTTCTCACCGTCATCCAATTCAACGCCCCGCACAATGTCGTCTCCCAAAATCCTCGTCACTTCCCTGTTTGTGCGTACGTCGCAGCCGTGTTTCTTTAATTCGTCTTCAATCAGAGCAGCCATATCGGAATCGATGTAAGGCAAAACCTGACTTTTCTGTTCCGCAATGGTCACCTCAACGCCCTGTTTTACCAGCGCTTCAGCCATTTCCAGTCCGATGTAACCGGCTCCCATTATAACCGCTTTTTGATGCTTCCCCTGTTGCAGTTCGCGCTTTAAGCGAACCGCCGAGGATAAGGAGCGTATCGTGAACACGCCGGGCAGAGTTATTCCCTCGATTTTCGGAATAACGGCGCGGGCGCCCGATGACAAAATCAAACGGTCGTAAATTAACTTTTGCGGGCTTTCGTCTTCGGGAGTCCGGTAAAACACGACTCTTTTCCGCGGCTCTATCCCGACAACTTCGTGCCGAAGGCGAACGTCAATACCCTGATTTAAGAACTTTTCCAGCGGCACAGCTAACAAATCATTCGCATCTTTAATTACATCCGAAATAAAATAAGGCAGTCCGCATGCGCCGTACGATACAATATCGGATTTCTCCAGAACGATAATCTTTAGCTCCGGATTATTCCTCCGCGCTTTGCGGGCGGCGGACATCCCCGCGGCGTTTCCGCCTATAATAACAAGCGTTTGTTTTGATCCGTTCATCATCACCCCAATCCGGTTACTTTAATCCAAGATACGGTGAATTATTATTTTATTCAACGGCTTTAAATTATTCCGTGCAAACTGCGCCCCTTCTCGGCAAGACGATCGACTTTTTTGCTTATTTCGGGATCGGGTTCGAGCGCCGGAGCGTGATGGGGTTTTGAACGGGCGTCAATGATTAAGCTGCCGCGGCATCCCCAATGCTTATGTTCAATAAAACTCCGAACTCCGTAAATATCATGCGAAGGATTTGACCGCGTAAAGACCGTCCATAAAAAGTTTCGGAATGATTGACTTAAAAAGTCGCTGTCATCTGCAATCACTATCAAAGGAAAAATCTTATTAAGCCCGCTGTCGAGTCCTTTGCTCAAAAGCTCCATTTCCTCCGCGGCTTTTTGATAATCCGTAAACCCGGGACCTTCGAGCGCCAA
>JAADIP010000207.1:18917-19834 GCA_013151275.1 Calditrichota bacterium
CCGGCTGCGGCAATAATGACTTTGGAACCCTGATTTAAACCGGTACCCGAATAATCCAGAGTATCGATCGTTGTTCCGGTGATAAAATGCAAATCGCGCTGCCAGTCCACCCTTGCCAGTAAATGATTAAAGAAATCTTCGACTTTCTGAATATCAAGATGCGGATCATCTTCCTCCGCAACAATTAACAGATATTTAGCCAAAGAGAGCTGCCCAAAACCGAGCAAAGCGTTTGCCTGGGTCAATAATTCCCTCGGCTGACGCTCCTGATAGGGCACGTAACGTTCGCTGCCGATCGCCAAAAGCAAGGGATGAACTCCCGCGGCATCCACGGCATGCACTGCTTTAACACCGGGTAAATTTTTTGGGATCAACGGACCGGTGATTTCATGGATCAGCCGTCCGAAAATTGTGTCTTCCTGCGGAGGTCTGCCCACAACGGTAAACGGGAAAATCGCGCCGGGTCGATGATAAACCGCTTCTATCTTTAAAACGGGAAAGAGATGCTGCAGGCTGTAATATCCCAGATGATCGCCAAAGGGTCCTTCGGGTAAAAGCCGCTTTTCAACGGTTCCGGTGATGCAGAAATCAGCCTCGGCGGAAATAATCCAGCCGTTTTTCTGCGCATACCTAAACCTTCTGCCAGCCAGCAGTCCGGCAAAAGACAGTTCGCTCATTCCTTCGGGTAAGGGCATAACGGCTGCCAGCGTGTGAGCCGGAGGACCGCCGGCAAAGATACTCACCTTTAACGGCTCGCCGCGGGTCAGCGCCCTGGCGTGATGCACCCCGATTCCGCGGTGTAATTGATAGTGCAATCCCGCTTCTTTATCCGGCTGATACCTATTACCGGAAATTTGCACACGGTACATCCCGAGATTGCTTTTTAATATTGAAGGCTGATCGGGATCCAGCGTCAA
>JAADIP010000144.1 GCA_013151275.1 Calditrichota bacterium
GATTTGCGATTTATGATTTTCGTTAATGGTTAAGGGTGTAAGGGTATAAGGGTTAAGGGTTACTTTGTTACTCTGTTACTCTGTTACTCTGTTACTTTGTTACTTTGTTACTATTCACTGTTTTCTGCATTCTGCTTTCTGATTACCTTTACTTTAATCTTTCATCTTTTTCCTTTAATCTTTAATTTTACGCATCACTCCGCCCCCTGTAGCATTCCCTAAGAACAGGGAACCTTTAAAACCGATTTTCGTTGAGAATGAATTTGAAACGTTTTGTAAATCGGACAAAAAAAGCGGCAGTAATAAAGGTAATCACTAAAGATCGTTATAAACAGACCGATTTTCAACCTTTTATGGATTGCAAAACCAATATTCCGAATAGGAAACACGGCAGCGTAAAAAGGAGCGACATGGAAGATCAGAAGACGATTAAAACATTAAAAACTATCAACATTTTGACAATTATCTTTATTATTTATAATACCTTGCTTCCGTTCCGACCCTATTTTGAATTGAGTAAAATTATCCGCAATTTGGGTAAGGTTGAATTAATCCCTTTTATCGTCGAAGGCAAGTTGAATCCCATTACGGATTTAATAGGAAACATCATTCTCTTTATTCCGTTCGGTTTTTTTCTTACCCTGTATTTTATCCATACCAGACGTTCGCAAAAAACTCTGTCGATTGTCTTTTACGGAGCCTTTTTGAGCTTTTGCATCGAAGTTCTGCAGATCGGTTTTCGTTACCGCACGCCGTCCACAACCGATATTTTGATGAATACGCTGGGAACCGTTTTTGGAGTGATAGGGGCAAAAATTTATTTCCGTTACCTTGCCCGTCGTTTACAGTTGTTTCTGGAAGATATTCTGGAAAATGAGCCGATTACGCTTGTCATAATGCTTATTCTTCTCGTTCAGTTTTTTGGCTCTTTGCTGCCCTTTAACGTAACCATAACCGTTTCCGATCTGAAAAAAGCGATTGCCTATACCAATATTCAACCGTTTGGCATGAAGCCGCTGGGTTTAATGTTGGGCGCGTCGATTAAGCATCTGGATCGATTGACCTTTTCGGTGAAGGATTTTGTCGCGAATATTCTTTTCTATTCGATCTATGGTTATTTGGTAATGTATTCCTATTATCAGTACTGGAAATCGAAGAAAAACGGAAAGGTTTTTCTGTTCTTTTTGTTAATTCTTTATTTTCCGGCTCTCGAAATCACGCAGTTTTTTATCAAATCACGTTTCAGCGATATTAACGATATTATCAGCGGGTATATGGGCGCTTTTGCCGGGATTTTTCTGTTTTATCTTTTCAAAAAGAACAGTTGGTTCACCGGAATACGCAAAATCAAAATCGAACATTTTTATGTTATTTTTGCCATCTATTTTATTTATATTTTTTACAAGAGTTTTAATCCTTTCAATTTCAGCCTCGATCCGGAGGTATTAAGACAGAATCTTAGAATCCGCTATCTGGTGCCTTTTTACGCTTATTATAAGGTCACCACGTTATGGAATCTTTACGATTTGCTGGAATCGTTATTTATATTAATGCCTTTGGGTTTTGTGTGGGCTTTTGTAAAAGGAAATTCTGTCTCGCCACAACGGAGCGAATTTACGGCGGGTCTTATTGGTTTGATTATTGCGGTGGGTATTGAGGGGGCACAGGTATTTTTACCGACGCGTACGGGTGAAATTACCGATGTAATTGTAATGACTCTTGGTTGTTACGCCGGGGCAAGATTTTACCGGTATTATTTTCAGAATTTTGTGGTGAAGGAAAATTTTATTCGATCTCTCGGCAATTCGGGGTAATTGGGAAAAAGGTTGAATTACAAGTAATGAGCGGAGAGAGAGGAGTCGGAAAGTACTGGTTTGTTCTGTGGTTAATTTTGCGCCGTTAAAGATAAATTTTTTGCCTTTTGGTATTCCGGCTCGTCTTGTCATAGCCATGACGCACTCAAATTTCGGAAAGAGCGTGTTTTTACATTATTCAATAAACCCGATAACCAGATAAAAAAACGCGGCGATGGCTCCTGCGATTAGCGCGTAGGGAAGTTGGGTTTTAACATGATCGATATGGTCGCTTGCCGAAGCCATTGACGAAATAATCGTGGTATCCGAAATGGGCGAACAGTGATCTCCGAATACGCCGCCTCCTAAAACCGCCGCGACAGTCAGGGGAATGCTGACATCCATCGCCTGAGCCATGGGAATGGCGACCGCCATCATGATGGCAAAAGTGCCCCAGGAGGTTCCCGTGGAAAAGGCAATGAAACAGGAAACGACAAAAATAATAAAGGGAACCAGGTGCGGACTCAACCAGGCTTTGGCAATCTCAGCCACATACATTCCCGTGCCCAGCTCTCTGCACAAACTTCCTATGGCAAAGGCTAACATCATCAAAAGAGCCAAGGGAATCAGTCCGCCTACGCCTTTAAACAACAGGTCAATCAACTCCTGCAATTTGAAAATTTTTTGTGTCCGATAGAGAATAGCCGCAACCAGCAGCGCCGTAAGAACAGCCCACAAAACCGCCTTTGAACCGGATCCTTTGCCGATAGCTTCAAAGAGCAGGGTGGTAAAAGGTATGTCGGAACGGGTTTCAAGTTGTCCCCATCCGGAATAAATCAAGCCGACGGGCATCATAAAAACCATGGTGGCGATGGGAACGAGCATATTGCGCGCTTTGGGTAAAACGCCCTGTTTTCGCTCCAGACTAACGATTTCATCGGACATCATCGGGGTGGCGTCGTCAGCTAAAACCTTTCCCTCTTCGCGCGCCCTTTTTTCGGCTTTTTTCATCGGACCTATGTCCTTTTGAAAAATAATTACAATCAATACGGCACCCATGGCTAAAAAGGGATAAAAATTAAGCGGATACGCCTCAAGCATTATTCGAAAGGGATCGGTTAAACCCTGAGCCAATAACAGTCCCATGATGTAAGCGCCCCAGGCGTTAAGCGGAATCAGGATGCAGGTCGGGGCGGAAATGGAATCGGCAATGTAAGCCAACTTTTCGCGCGGTATTTTCAGACGGTCAAAAATGGGACGAAAGATTGATCCCACGGTCAGTACATTTATGCTCGATTCCACAAAGATCGCCACACCGGTAGCCCACGCCAAAAGCTGTACTGTTCTGCGACTGTTACCGGCGTGCCTCTTTTCGACATATTTTAGAAATTTATTGATGTAACGAATAAATCCGTCCACGCCGCCCGATCTTTGGATGTAGGCGATCAGGGCGCCCACCAGGGAGCTGAACATGATGGTTCGCGTATTGCCCGGTTCTTTGAACACATTCACCAGCGCCTCAATCGAAGCCAGAGTGCCGTCAAAAAAATTCCAGCCGTTAATCACAACCCATCCGATCCATATTCCCAAAAAAAGAGAAATGAATACCTGCCGCGTTTTCATGGCTAAAAAAATAGCTATTAAAGGAGGGAGTAAAGACCAAATTCCATAATGCTCCATTACGGATCCTTCCGGTGAAATATGGTAAATTTTTTCGGAAAAAGCCCGTTCATTAAATCAGATAAAATAAAATATTCTACAAAACAATAGAGTGCAAGCTATTTTGGAGGAAAGAATTTCCAAAGCAAAGATTTTCCGCCTTCTCATATCCCCCGGCGAATATTAACGCAAAAACTACTTTAACCTTTAATCTTTAGCCTTTAATCTTTAATCTTGTGATCTTTCAAATATTCGCTGAAATGCTTTTTAAATTTGCGCAGTTTGGGCGTAATTACCAACTGACAATAAGGCTGCGTCCGGTTGTTGTCGTAATAATTCTGATGATACTTTTCCGCCCGATAGAAATTTTTTAACGGCGCAATTTCGGTCACAACAGGATTGTCAAAAACTTTATTTTTTTCCAGCTCCCGTTTGGATTTTAAAGCAATCTGCTTTTGGTTTTCATCGTGATAAAAAATCACCGAACGGTATTGCGTACCAACGTCGTTGCCCTGACGATTCAGCGTGGTCGGATCGTGAATCTGCCAAAAGATATCGAGAATCTCCCCGTAAGAGATAATGTTCGGATCGAATTCAATTTGTATTACTTCGGCGTATCCCGTATTGCCGGAACAAACCTGCTCGTAAGTGGGATTGGGAATAGTGCCGCCGGCATAGCCCGAACTTACATCGATCACGCCTTTAACTCGTTCGTAAATGGCTTCGATACACCAGAAGCATCCGCCGCCGAGCGTCGCTTTTTCCGTCTTTGTTTGCATCGAATCCTCCTTTGCTGTGTTGGCAAATAAGTTGATTGTCATGCTCATTATTGTGAAAAAAATTAAAAACAAACGGGTAACCGCTTTCCCGAATTTAGAGTGCATATTTTTCTCCGAAACTGATTTTATGTTTTAATCATAACGCAAAATACGGTCAAAATAATTTCGATTTCAAATTTATCTTTTAAATCTCCGCTGCCAACGGATACCCGACCGAGTTTATTTTTTCAGACTAAAAACAAAAATGTGCAATAAAGCTCAAAATTGATTATTTTACGATAAATTAAATTTATATCGATTATCGGTAAATGCCGGAAATTGCACATCGCCGGAATCGGACTATCCGTTAATCCCTTTTCAGCGGTGTTATTATTGCAAATAGAAGAAACGGAGGTTGCGCCTGACGCGACTCAAAAGTTTAGGGTCTTTCGTCTGAAGATGAATATTTTGTGAACCAAAAGGCAAGGAGAGCTATTTCATGCAACATCTTAACTGGGCAGATTTAACCGTCATTTTAGCTTTTTTCCTGATCATTTTTGGAATCGCCGCTTATTACACCCGCAAAGCCGGAGAGAGTACGGGCAATTTTTTTCTTTCCGGTCGCAATTTACCCTGGTATTTAGCCGGAACGGCAATGGTTGCCACAACATTTGCCGCCGATACGCCCTTGGCAGTTACCGAGCTGGTGGCGCGCAACGGAATAGCCGGAAACTGGTTGTGGTGGAATCTGGCGATCGGCGGAATGCTTACGGTTTTCTTTTTCGCCCGTTTGTGGCGCCGCGCAGGCATTATGACAGATGTGGAATTTGTGGAATTACGCTACGACGGGAAGGCGGCGGCTGCTCTTAGGGGATTCCGGGCAATCTATTTAGGACTTTTCATGAACGCCATTGTTATGGGCTGGGTGAATAAAGCAATGGAAAAAATATTTTCCGTGGTCCTGCCGGAATTTAACGCGTTTTTGCTGGTAATCATCTCCGCTTCGATTATCGCGGTTTATGCCTCGGCTTCCGGTTTGCTGGGCACCGCCCGAACAGACAGCTTTCAATTTGTTTTTGCCATGGTGGGCTGCATTGTGCTTGCCGTAATTGTCGTGCAATTGCCTCAGGTGGGCGGAATGGCTGCCTTAAAAGAAAAACTGAATCCGCAGATCATTAATTTTTTCCCCCGCATAGGCGAAGTTTCGGCTACGGGAATTACCGGCGGCGCTTTAGCCTTAACCGTAGGAGCCTTTTTTGCCCATATCGGTTTGCAATGGTGGTCAACCTGGTACCCGGGCGCCGATCCCGGCGGCGGCGGATATATCGCCCAGCGCATGATGTCCGCTAAAGACGAAAAACACAGCCTGTTTGCCACCTTGTGGTTCACAATCGCCCATTATGCCGTCAGACCCTGGCCTTGGATTATTGTGGCGCTTGCCGCTTTGATTATTTTACCGCGCGCCGAAAACACGGAAATAATAAAACAGGAAAATCCCGCGCTCTATATTCAGGTGGAACGGGCTTTTGACAATCGTTCCTTACTGCAATCGGAAGACCCGGTTTATCAAACGCCCGAATTTAAAGCGATGTTTGAGAAATACGAGAATACCGTGGATCCCGGAATAATGTACCCGAAACTTATGCTGCGCTACCTGCCGCCCGGACTGTTGGGACTCTTGATCGCTGTCTTTTTAGCCGCTTACATGTCAACCATTGCCTCTCAGCTCAACTGGGGAACGTCATATCTGATCAACGATTTTTACCGCCGGTTTATAAAGAAAAAAGCTGACGAACGGCATTATGTTCTTGTTTCCCGTCTGGGTATTATTTTAATGACTGTCTTCTCGCTTTTGATTACAAAATATTTTTTAACCACTATTTCCGGGGCATGGGAATTTATTATTAACGCCAGCGCGGGAATGGGCGCGGTTTTGATTTTGCGATGGTTCTGGTGGCGCATTAACGCCTGGTCCGAAATAGCCGGGATGATAGCGCCGCTGTTGATTTATCCCTTCGCCCGATATGTTATGGGATTACAATCTCCGATTACCTTGTATCCCACCGTATTCGGTACAACGGTCGTTTGGTTGGCTGTTACTTATTTAACGCGTCCCGTTGCCACGGAAAAATTAAAATCTTTTTATCAACGCACGCATCCCGGCGGATGGGGATGGAAACACATTCAAAAATTGATGCCCGAAGTAAAAGGAGACAGCGGGTTTGGTCGTCTGTTTTTGGACTGGTTTTTAGGCGTTGTTATGGTCTATTCCTTCTTGTTCGGATTGGGTGAAATCCTCTTCGCGGATTATCTCAAAGGCACAGTGATTTTAGTGATCGGAATCTTATCGGGGGTAATGATTTATTTCGACCTGAAACAAAGAGGATTTGAGACGATTGTTCAATGATCGCCGGAAACAGTAAGGGAGTTTTTGACGTAAAAGCGACATAGCGGATCGATCGCTTTGCAGTCGGGCGAAAAACAGAGAGCGCAGGGTTTGCAGCCTCTTCGTAAAGAAAGCGGCGAAAAATCGGCGCGCAAAATTAAATTCTTGTTTTTCGGATTTCCGGTTCGTCCGGGTTAGGTAAAAAATACAAACATTATGTTCAATTTAACAAAAATCGTTTTTCGCGTAATTCCGATAATCGGAATGGTCGTTGCGGTCTCTTCGGCTCAAAGCGTTCAATTCGAATCGTCAAACCTGCCCATTGTGGTTATCGATACCCACGGAAAGGCAATTCCCGATGACTATCGCATTACAGCCGATATGGGAATTATCGACAACGGCGCAGGTAATCGGAATTCGATTAATGATCCGTACAACAACTATGACGGTAAAATAGCCATTGAGCTTCGGGGATCGAGTTCGAAGATGTTCCCCAAAAAGCAATACGCTCTGGAAACCCAGGATGAAAACGGCGATAATCTGAATGTTCCGCTTCTTGGTCTTCCCGAAGAAAACGACTGGATTCTTAACGGACCGTACAGCGATAAATCTCTCATCCGCAACGTTCTTATTTATCGCCTCTCCCGCGACATGGGACGTTACGCCCCCCGAACCCGCTTTTGCGAGCTGGTGTTAAACGGCGATTACCGCGGCGTTTATGTGTTAACGGAAAAAATAAAAAGAGACAAAAACCGGGTTGATATTTCCAAACTCAATCCCGATGAAATTTCCGGCGATGATTTAACCGGCGGCTACATAATAAAAATAGACAAATTAACCGGCGAAGAAGTGGAGGGATGGAGTTCAACCTTTCCGCCCTATCCGGGATCGAAAGCCCGCGTCTTTTACCAATACCACTATCCCAGACCGAATAAAATCGTTCCGGAACAGAAAAAATACATTCAGCGGTTCATTTTCAATTTCGAAAGGACGATTTCCGGAGCCGACTTTACGGATCCCGACAGCGGCTATTACCGCTTTGTCGATCTTCCTTCGTTTGTCGATTTTTTTATTCTGAATGAGCTCAGCAAAAATGTGGACGGCTATCGATTGAGCACCTTTATGTACAAAGACCGGGACGGCAAAGACCCGAAATTGCATACCGGTCCCATCTGGGATTTTAACATTGCGTTCGGAAATGCGGATTATTATCACGCCTATTTAACCGGCGGCTGGCAGGTTTACGTAAATTACGATGAGGAATTTATTTTTGTGGGAGATAATTTTCAGGTTCCTTTCTACTGGGAAAAATTATTAACGGACAGTATGTTCGTAAAACTCGTGATCAGCCGCTGGCGGGAACTCAGAAACGATATTCTCTCCGAAAGCAGGTTGTTAAATCTGGTCGATAGCTATGTTGACACCCTAAACGAAGCTCAAAACAGAAACTTTAAACGCTGGTCCGTATTAGGCAGGTATGTGTGGCCTAACTATTTTGTGGGGAACACATATATCGCGGAAATCAATTATCTGAAATCGTGGATAACGGATCGTCTGCAGTGGATGGACGAACAACTGTTCGATCAGGTTCCCCCTCAACCGCCTTCAGACCTCCGCGCCTCGCAAATCGGTCATTCCGGCGCAACGCTCTCCTGGAACGCAGGGAATGACAATGTCGGCGTGGCGGGATACGATGTTTACCATAAGGGCAGACGCGTGGCTTCAACTAACAAACGCTCGGTTAAAATTAGCGATCTGGCTGACGATCAGACCCATCTTTTTACAGTTGCGAGCCGTGATTTTGCGGGAAACCTGTCCGTTAATAATCCGCAAATTGAAATCCGTACGCTTCCGTTTTCCGCTAAAGACGGCGTTTTTTGTCCGGCGGCTTCTCAAAACATCATCGTTGACGGAATTGAAGATTCCTTTTGGCGGAAGCTGAATTGGATTCCCGTCGAAAAAATTATTCAGGGCAGCGTCAGCGATTTTGCCGATTTTTCCGCACAATTTAAAATCGCCTGGGATTACGAGGCGTTTTATTTATTGGTCAGAATTTATGACGACCGCAAGGTTCGCGATTCGGGAGCAAATTATCAGTTGGACGATGATCTGGAAGTTTATTTCGATCTGGATAACAGTAAGAACGAATATTATGATACTGACGACTTTCGGTACCGGATCACCTTTCAGGACAGCGTCATAAGCGAACGTGCGCACAACGCCGTTCAGGGAGTAAAATCGGGAGTGCAATTTCCCGACGACGGATATGTAGCGGAGCTCCGTTTTCCGTGGACAACCCTGCGCGGCAAGGGCGCGGCGGAAAAGTTGATCGGTTTTGAAATTCAACTCAATGACGACGACGACGGAGGAACGAGAGACGCCAAAATAAGCTGGTGGGGAAGCAAGGATATCGCCTACCGGCATCCGTCCGCCTTCGGACAAATAAAACTGAAGGGCGATCCCACCCATATTTCCGATGAGCCCGGCGTTCCCTTAAATCTTGAATTGGGGCAAAATCGACCTAATCCCTTTAACGGTTCAACAATAATTCCGCTTTATCTTAAACGAGGCGCGCGGGCAACGCTCGAGGTGTTTGATATTCTGGGCAGAAAAATGAAGACTTTGCAGAACGGCTATCTTGCCGCGGGAAGCCACGAGTTTTTGTTAAAGGCTGATGAGTGGGCGAGCGGCGTCTATTTTTTCCGATTAACCGTTTCCGGGAAAAAATCGCTGACAAAACGGATGCTATTGATTCGCTGAAATTTAATAAAACGGCGTTCGACGTTTACCTGTATTAGAAAGTTCAAAATTAAATTTTAATTCAGGGAGATATTTCCTTAATTTTTGATTTCCGTTTTAATAACGCAAAAAAAATCAGGGGTGAATTATGCGCTCAATTTATGGAATTTTTCTGATACTATTTATTGCCGTTTCCTGCCAGAAAGCAACGATTTCTCCGCAAAAGCCCGGCGTTTACGATGACTTTACCTTGCTTCCCAACGGCTGGCGTTTAACTCCGGTGGGTAAGCAAGCCCAAATCGGTGAACTGCCTCTCAATATGATTGTTACCCCCGATGAGCGATTTGCAGTGACTTCCAACAGCGGAGCGGGAGAGCACTCGCTTTCGTTGATTTCATTAAAGGATTTTAAAGAGGTTCAGCGGGTTAAGCTGCCCAAAACCTGGCGCGGGCTGGCGTTTAACGGAGACGGAAGCAAGTTGTTCGTTTCCGGCGGTAATGACGAATGCATCCGCGTGTTTGACTGGCAAGGCGATACGCTGGCGTATCGGGACAGCATCGGTTTGCGCACGGAAGACAGTAAGGAAAAGGTGTCGGTCACGGGTTTGGCTTATTGGCGGGAAAAGGATGAAGTATTTGCCGTTTCCAAAGAGAGCAATAAACTTTACAGGATTTCGCTGCGGCAAAAACCGGCGATCGATTTTCTGTCTCTGAGCGGAAAATGCTACGATGTAATCGTAAATCCCAAGAAGCCCGAAGTCTATGTTTCCGTTTGGGGAAAGGGCTTTGTGGCGTTTATTGATCCGGAAAATTTTAAGATAACGGACAGCGTGAAGGTCGGACCTCATCCCAGTGAAATGACCGTTACAAAAGACGGAAAAACGCTTTTTGTCGCCAACGCCAATTCCAACACCGTCTCCGTGGTTGACGTTCGGAAGAGACGGGTCATCGAAACTCTGAATACCGCGCTCAAACCGGACATGCCCGCGGGCAGCACGCCGAACAGCGTCGCGCTCAGCGCGGATGAAAAAACATTGTTTATTGCCAACGCCGATAACAATTATCTTGCCGTCTTTGACGTTTCCCAGCCCGGTAAATCGCATAGTCTCGGTTTTATTCCGGTTGGCTGGTATCCCACAGTTGTCAGAACGCTCGCCAAAAGCGGCAAAATTCTGGTTGCCAACGGAAAGGGACTTGCCTCTTCCGCCAATCCTCTGGGACCAAAACCCGGAGTCCGGCAGTCCAAAAACAAGGGAATTGACCAATACATCGGAAGAATGTTCAAAGGAGTCATTTCTCTGATTCCCGTTCCGGACAAAAAACTTCTGGCGAAATGGAGCGCAAAGGTTTACGAAAACACGCCCTTTACCAGAGAAAAAGTGAAGCTGTCTTTAAATCAGCATGTTGTTTCCGCCGAACACTCCGGCGAGAGAAGCAAAGTCGTTAAATACGTTTTTTACATCATCAGAGAAAATCGAACGTATGATCAGATATTGGGGGATTTGCCCGAAGGGGAGGGCGATTCGAGTCTTTGTCTGTTTCCGGCTTCGGTTACGCCCAACGCCCACAAGTTAGCGCAGGAATTTGTTCTGTTTGATAATTTTTATGTGGATGCCGAGGTCAGCGCCGACGGTCATAATTGGTCAACTGCGGCTTACGCCACGGATTATGTTGAAAAAACGTGGCCCACCTTTTACGGCGGTCGCGGCGGAAGTTATGACTACGAAGGAGGCGCTCCCATCGCCAGTCCGAGCAGCGGTTATATCTGGGACAATGTAATAAATCACGGTTTGCCGTTCCGCACTTACGGAGAATTTACGAAAAAAGACCCCCGGCGTCCGGGAAAATACACGTCTTCATTGCCGAGTTTGCAGCCCTATGTTTGTCCTACATTTCCGGGCTGGAATCTAAAGATTCCCGATACGTTGCGCGTGGCGCGCTGGAAAGAAGATTTCGACAGTCTGGTAAGCGTCAATGCAGTCCCGGCGTTAAGCGTCATTCGCTTGCCGAACGATCACACCGCGGGCACTCGTTTGGGTTTTCCCACGGTGCGCGCGATGATTGCCGAAAACGATTATGCGCTCGGTCTTTTTGTGGAACATCTTTCCCAAAGCCCGGTTTGGGAAAAGAGCGTTGTTTTTGTGGTGGAAGACGACGCCCAAAACGGTTCCGATCATATTGACGCGCATCGTTCTCCGCTGCTGATTATCGGACCCCATGTCAAGCGAAATTTTGTTGATCACACCATGTACAGCACGAGCGGGGTTTTAAAGACCATCGAACTGATTTTAGGTTTGCCGCCAATGACGCAGTTTGATCTTTCCGCAACGCCGCTCCTGAATGCTTTTACGGATAAGGCGGACGCTACTCCCTACAAGGCGGAGCGACCGCAAAACGACATGGGCGAACCGAACACGCCCGGGCTTTACGGAGTGCGGAGGAGCGGTGAATTTAATTTTGAGAAGGAAGACGCCATACCGGACATCGAATTCAATGAGATTATCTGGAAAGCGGTAAGGGGAGCGGATTCGGAAATGCCGGCGCCGGTACGCAGCGCGTTTGTAAAGATCGAGAAGGACTGACGGGGAAATTTAACAAAAAACAGAAAAATTAATAAAGTCCTAAATTTTTAATATTCAGGAATTTGCCTGATAAGAAGTTCAAAATAATTAAAGAAATTTTTCATTTTATCTTTCATTGCGATCAATTTTTGCTTATTTTATTTTAAAAAGTTTGTTTGAAAAATTAACCAAACGTTTTGTTCGTTTGGTAAACAAACCATGTCAGGTGTCGTTTGGTGTCAATTACTCTTTAAGAAAGGAGTCTTTTATGCAGAAAGATGAAATTAAAGCGCGCGTCAAAAAGGTTATCGCTCAGGTGCTCGGAATCGATGAGTCCGAAATTAACGATGAGGCTAATTTTATTTTCGACCTGGGTGCGGATTCCCGTCAAAGCCTGGAATTGGTCGCCGCATTTGAAGAAGAATTCGATATCGAAATGGATGAAGATAAAGCGTTGGAGGTACAAACCGTTTCCGACGCCGTCGATTTTATTGCTCAAATTTTAGTCTGAACAGTTTCATCTCAATTCCGGAGTCTGAATATGAAAGGATTGTCTGCTTCTAAAACTGACCACTTACATAAAATTTTCTATCCCGAATCCGTGGCTATCGTGGGCGCAAATCGAGTGCCCGGCACGGTTCCTTACGATATTTTAATTAACATTCTGCGCAGCGATTTCCAGGGCGCGGTTTTTCCCGTGAATCCGCGCGAACGGGCTATCGGCGGCGTAAAAACATACAAATATGTGCTCGATATTCCCGATCCCATTGATCTTGCTGTTCTCGTTTATCCCAGTTCGGTTTGCCACATGGCTTTGCAGCAATGCGGCGAAAAAGGTATTAAATCGGTAATCATTATTTCCGCCGGCTTCCGCGAAATCGGCGGCGTGGGAATAGAGCGCGAGCAGAAACTGATTGAAATCGCCCGAAAACACGATATCTCGTTTATCGGACCCAACTGTCTCGGCGTCATTAATACCGATCCCGCGGTGCAACTCAACGCTTCGTTTGCAAGAGAGATGCCCGAAAACGGAAATATCGGTTTTCTCTCCCAAAGCGGCGCTCTTTGTACCGCCGTGTTGGATTACGCCCAGGCAAAGCACATCGGATTTTCAAAATTCATCAGTTTCGGTAATAAGGCGGATGTCAACGAAATCGATTTACTTTACTATCTCGGCAAAGATCCCAAAACCAGGGTGATTCTGATCTATCTCGAAGAGATCAGCAACGGACAGGCATTAATGAAAGCCGCGCGGGAAATTATAGCCGAAACCGGCAAACCCATCCTCGCCATTAAATCGGGCAGAACCGAGGCGGGCGCTTCCGCCGCAGCCTCGCACACCGGCTCTTTGGCGGGCAGCGATGATATTTGTGACGCCGCCATGCGTCAAGCCGGAATAATCCGTTGCCGAAGCATCGAAGAGATGTTTAATACGGCAATTGCCTTTGCCTACCAGCCGTTACCGGAAAATAACCGCGTGGCGATCATTACAAATGCCGGCGGTCCCGGAGTATTAACGACCGACGCTTCGATTCAGGAAGGCTTGCGGCTGGCGAAATTTTCCGACGATACCACAGCCATGTTTAAAAAGACGCTTCCCAAAACCGCCAATATTAAAAATCCGGTGGATGTAATCGGAGACGCCCGAGCCGACCGCTACAATATTGCGCTTTCGCAGGCTTTTAAAGATCCCAATGTTGACGGCGTTTTTGTCATTCTGACCCCTCAATCGATGACGGATATTGAAACGATTGCCCGCGAGGTTGTAACAGTCGCCGGACGTTTCGATAAACCGATATTCGCCTCTTTTATGGGCGAAAAAGACGTGGCAGCCGGAATCGATATCCTGCAGCGAAATAAAATTCCCCATTACACTCTGCCTGAATCCATGGCGCAGGCTTTTGCCGCCACCTATCGATTTAAACAGCGGCTAACGAATCCCGAAAAGCCTTTTGCGCCTTTTACCGACGTGGATAAAAATCTTGCAAATAAACTTCTGCAAGAAGCCAAAAAGGAAGGAAAGACCTATCTTTCCGAGTTTGAAGCGTCGAAAATTCTGGCGGCTTACGGGTTGCCCGTGGTGGAAAGTCGCATCGTCAAGTCGGCGCGGGAAGCGGAAGCGAACGCCGACGAAGTCGGTTACCCGTTGGTAATGAAAGTTATGTCCGATGATGTGGTTCATAAATCGGATTTTCAGGGTGTGGTTCTTAATGTGAAAAGCAAAGAAGAAGCGGCAAAGGTTTTTGATCGCATCCTTCAAAACGTTCGAAAACATCAGCCCGAAGCGGAGATCGACGGCGTGCTGATGCGTAAGATGATTCCCGCGGGCGAAGAGGTCATTCTCGGAGTAAAAAAGGATGTGGCTTTTGGCAGCGTGGTGATGTTCGGCATGGGAGGCATTTTTGTCGAGGTGATTAAAGACGTCGCCTTTCGTGTCGCGCCGCTCGGTAAAGAGCAGTCTCTGAAAATGATTAAGGAAATTAAAGGCGCTCCCTTGCTTTTCGGAATGCGCAACCGTCCTGAAAGGGATGTGGACGCGTTGGAGGAAAGTCTGCAGCGGCTTTCGCAATTGGCGACGGATTGCCCTCAAATAAAAGAGCTGGATATCAATCCGCTCATTGTTCTGGAAAAGGGCAAAGGATGTTTTATCGCCGACGCCCGGATCATTATTTAAAATGTGTTGAGTTAAAAATTAAATTCATAACCCGGACAATCCGGTACCATACAGGAGAAAAGTTGTTAATGATTATTGGTTAAGGGTTAACGGAAAGTGGCAAAATCGTGATGCGTGATGAGTAAGATGAAAGATGAAAGATGAAAGATGAAAGTAAAAAGTTGGCGGAAAGCAGAATGCAGAAAGCCGTGATCATAATCTGCCGTGTTAAGGGAGTTAAAGAGGTTCGCTTAACACTTACACCCTTAACCCTTAACAAAATCTGAAAAAAGAAAGAATTTTAGTGTTAGTATAATAATAACAAATATTTTGATTTATCAAGAGAGGAGTCAAAAATGCGGATCATTATTCATGAAAATTACCAGGCTCTCAGTAAATGGGTTGCTTACTACATTGCCGGTAAAATCAATAAAGCCAAACCAACTCCGGACAAACCTTACGTATTGGGTTTACCGACAGGTTCATCGCCGCTCGGCACCTATCAGGAGCTCGTCCAGCTTTACAAGCAGGGCAAGGTCTCTTTCGAAAACGTCGTTACTTTTAACATGGACGAATATGTGGGGCTGCCCGAAGATCATCCCGAAAGCTACCACTATTTCATGTGGCATAATTTCTTCAGCCATATCGATATCAAAAAGGAAAACGTGAATATTCTGAACGGAAACGCAGCCGACCTGGAAAAAGAATGCGAACAGTATGAACAGAAGATAAAGGAAGCGGGCGGTATTGATCTGTTCCTCGGCGGAATCGGTCCCGACGGTCACATTGCTTTTAACGAGCCTGGTTCTTCGTTAACTTCAAGAACGCGTATCAAGACCCTGACCTACGATACCCGTCTGGCGAACTCCCGATTTTTTAACAACGATATCAATAAAGTTCCCAAAACGGCATTGACCGTGGGAGTGGGAACCATAATGGATGCCAGAGAAATCGTGATTATCATCAGCGGTTACAACAAGGCGCGCGCCCTGCAAAAAGTGGTGGAAGAAGGCGTGAACCACATGTGGACGGTTTCCATGCTGCAGTTGCATCGTAAAGCCATGATCGTTTGCGATGACGAATCCACCATGGAACTTAAAGTCGCCACGGTTAAGTACTTCAAAGATATCGAAAACGAAGCCCTGAGCTCGTTACCGGTATTGGATTGATTTTAAGGCAGGTTAAAGAAGCGTCGGGAAGGACGCTTCTTTTGAAAAATAAGGAAATTTTAGGAGACCGTAGATGAATTATCGCAATCTTACACCGGATGAGGTTGATTTTCTTGAGCGCAACCGTTGCAGCGCCGATGACTGGGCAGACGTTATGGTTCATCCTGAAATCGATTTGTCGCGCATTCAGGGAGTTCGGTTTGAGGGAAAGGTGGCGATCGGAAAGCTAAGCGGAACTCTGACAGCCGACGACGGACGCATTCTATCGAGCGGCATCATTAACAGCGCTTTGCAGAACTGTACCGTCGGCGATCAATGTTACATTTCCGACGCCGGAATAATTCGCAATTATAATATAGGCGATCGGGTGGTTATTGAGAATGTGAACGCTTTGGCAACCAGAGGCGAATCTTATTTTGGCAACGGCATCGAAATCGAGGTTTTGAACGAAGGCGGCGGACGCGGACTCGTTTTGTTCGATCGGCTCTCCGCCCAACTTGCCTATCTGCTTGTCCTGTACCGCCATGACAACGATCTGATCGATGCTTTAAAATCAATGATTAATGAATATGTCGAAAATCAGAAGAATTCCAAAGGCACGATCGGCGACGATGTCCGGATTTTTCGTTGCAATCAGATATTCGATGTAAAAGTGGGAAGTCACGCCAAACTCACGGGCGTACTGAGCCTGGAGAACGGCACCATTAACAGCAACGAGCAGGCGCCGGCAGAGATCGGAGCCGGGGTTATTGTCAGAGATTTTATTATTCTTTCCGGAAGTCAGGTAAAAGACGGCGCGTTGTTGACCGGCTGTTTTGTGGGGCAGGGCGTTCGCATCGGACGCCAGTTTTCGGCGGAGAATTCGGCGTTTTTCGCCAACTGCGAAGGATTTCACAGCGAAGCGGTCAGCGTTTTTGCCGGACCTTACTCGGTCACCCATCACCGGTCAACATTGCTTATCGCCGGAATGTTTTCTTTTTACAACGCGGGCAGCGGAACCAATCAAAGCAATCACATGTACAAATTGGGTCCTTTGCATCAGGGAATTCTGGAACGCGGCGCAAAAACCGGATCGTTTTCTTACATGCTATGGCCCTCCAGGGTTGGTCCCTTTTCCGCGGTAATCGGCAAACATTACGTAAACTTCGATGCCTCCGATATGCCTTTTTCTTACATCGAAGAGGTGGAAGGAAAGAGCCTGTTAACACCGGGAATGAATTTGTTTACCGTAGGCACCAGGCGCGACAGCGCCAAATGGGTAAAACGCGACCGACGAACCGATCCCGATAAATTGGACCTTATCCATTTTGAGCTTTTCAGCCCGTTTGTAATGCAGCGCGTTTTAGCCGGACAAAAAATATTGAAAGAACTTTACGAACACGCCGGTCGTCAGCAGGAGTTTGTTAAATACAAGGGATTGTTTATCAAGCGGCTGTTATTAAAACGGACGATTAAATATTATCAAATGGCGATGAAAATTTTTCTCGGCGAACAACTGCTGAAGCGTCTGCAAGCCTTGGGAAATGTTGAAAATTCGGAACAATTACGCAAAGCTCTTAAACCAGAAAACGAGGTGAGTCTGGAAGAGTGGATCGATTTGTTCGGAATGTTTATCCCCAAAAGCGAGCTGACAAAACTGCTGGAAAAAACAAAAAACGGCAGCCTTAATACAATCGAATCTTTCTATCGGGCTTTGCGCGGAGTGTTTGAAAAGTACGATGATTTAGCCTGGAGCTGGACAGCCGCTTTACTGAAAGAAGAATTGAACATTGATGTGGAGAAAATCGGCGGAGAGCAATTGAAGCAAATCATCGACGAGTGGAAAGAGAACAAACAACGATTCAACAATTTAATTATGAGCGACGCTCAAAAAGAATACGATGTCAACAGCAGAATCGGTTACGGTATTGACGGAGACGAGACGGTGCGGGATCTCGATTTTGAACGGGTTCGCGGAAATTACGAGACCAACGGCTTTGTGCGGGAATTGAAACGGGAAAACGCGGAAATTGAAAAGCTGGCAGATGAATGGAACAAAAAGTTAGATAAAGTATTCTAAAAATCTTACTGAAACGCGGCAAAATCAGGGAAGGATTTTGTTCGGAATATCTCAAAAAAAATAAAGCAGGGAAGCTTTTTTCTTTTAAATATTCACGGGCGGTTGCCTTATCCGAAATATAAAATTACGATTGAAATTTAGCCCTCCAATCGTAATCGGGGTGTGAGAGTCCTCGTCGTTGTCAAGGCAGGGGCAGCGGCGGGGAACGACCACCCGAAAAACCGACTTTTGGTTTTCCCAGGCGAGGGGTTATTCTCCGATGATTTTAACCAGCACTCTTTTGGAACGCCGTCCGTCAAATTCGCCGTAAAAAATTTGTTCCCACGGACCAAAATCCAGACGACCGTCGGTAATGGCTACCACCACTTCGCGTCCCATAATCTGCCGTTTCAGATGCGCATCGCCGTTGTCTTCGCCGGTGCGATTGTGCCGGTAGTGTGAAATCGGTTCGTGCGGCGCCAACCGTTCAAGCCAGTCATCATAATCCTGAATAAGACCGCTTTCATTATCGTTGATGTAAACGCTGGCGGTAATGTGCATGGCATTCACCAGACACAATCCTTCTTTAACGCCGGATTCCCGGACGCATTTTTCCACTTCCGGCGTAATATTGATGTAATCACGGCGATGTTTTGTGTTAAACCACAATTCTTTTCTGTAAGACTTCATGACAATCTCCTTAAACGTTTTCGGTGGTTTTTCTTAAGTTAAAGGCGTGTTGATGAAATTCATCCAGACTCATGACTTTAAGAAAGACCAAGCCGCGGGTTGAACGGATGCGCGAATCGGCGTTCTGATAAAAGAAATCGCGTCCCAAAAGGGTTTTTATCATCTGGTACTGTTCCACCTGAATTTTTTGCGCCAATCCCGAGAATGGTCCGTCGTATTCGTAACTCGGAAAAGAAGCGTCTTTTTGAGAGCCGAAGGCGTTGATAAACGCGTGATCCAGAATGGCTCTGGTGTTATGGGTTACGGGAATGAATAAATTCGTTTCGCTGGGATGAAAACGATACCAGACATTGCGGTAGCCCCAAATCTGAATGTCTTTTCTTCCGGTCTCTTCGCTGTACAATTTGAGCGCGGTGGAAACAGCCTGCAATACCTTGTAATGCGTGTCGGGACCGCTTCCTTCGGGATCGAAAGCCACGGTGACAATGGATGGATTCACGCGTTTAATCGTCTCCAAAACAGGTTTAACGTCGCGGTCAAGAGTCGGCTCTTCGGTAAAAATTTCGCCTTTGTAAAAACCGAGTCTGGAATGAATTACCGATTCGCAGGTAAAACCGAAATAACCCCAAAGAATATCGGCTTCCCATTCGCGAACCATCCCTTTTAGCTGCTGAATATAGGGCATGTCTTTTTTACCCGGATACTGAGTTTCGAAATAATTGGAAAGTTCATTGATCCGGTTCTTCAGGTTATCGATGGAATCTTCCTCGAAAATTTCGACCAGATTGCGCAACAGACGCCGGGCGCAGCCTTCGTTCATGGCGTCCTGATTATCGGCGGCAAGACCGTCCAGATATTGAAAGACGTCGCGGTTGCGGAAGGTAATATTTGTTGGATCGAAATAGTTTTCTTCGAACAGCGTCTGAAATTCGGGACGATTGAAAAAGGATTCGGTTATTTCAAGCTGATTGAGCATATATTTGTTGGTGACCGCGTTAAAGCCGCTGGTCAGATAATTGAAGTAATGCGTATTGGTCGGTTCGCGCATCAAACGCACAACGTAGGGCAAATATCCAAGCATGATGTCGTCATGATGCGGCGCGGTGTGCAGGATGGTTTGATTTTTAGGTATTTGTAAAGCCTTGATGATGTAATTGATGTAAGATTCTTTGATTTCTTTGATAAAGTTCTGATACTTATCTCCGTAACGATCCAGCAAAACCTTACTGGAACGAATGGAGCGGAAATCGCTTTTTGAAAGCTCCGAAAGTTGTTTTCTTTTTTCCAGCGCCAGATCCGTAACAATTTGAAAAATATCCTGTTTGGTAATTTCTTTGGCTTTTTTGATTTTAAGATAGCGGCGTTCGGTGAGCAGTTTTGCGGCGCCCTGCGTCAGGTAAAATCGTGCATTGGGCAGACTGTGCAGCGCAGAGGCGGGCACCTCGTTGGATTTTTCGGATTGAATGGCGTTGCGCACCACTTTGGCTTTGGCTTCGCCGGCGGCGATTATTATTGCGGTGGTGTCGGGATTATGGGTGATGGTTTGCAAACCGATAGTAATAACGAGACGATTTCGTGAAATTTCCATTCCCCCCAGATCGGAAGCCGCCGCAGCCTGGGTTTCGTAATTGGTTTGCGTCAAGCGCGTAGTGGAGTAGTGATTTGAGCCGCGGACATTAAAACCGATATGTCCGTCGGGACCGATTCCGCCGAGAAAGAACCCGATGCCGCCCAATTCCCGGATTTTGGATTCGTACTCGGTACAGAACTGATCAACCGCCGAAAGAACCTCTTTCTGGCGTTTTTGCAGGGTGTCTTTGGGATAACTAAAACGCAGACTCAGGTCAACAATATGATTCTGCCAGATTTCATCCAAAGTTTCGTGCGGTTTAAGACCGATCTGATTCGGATTGATGAGAAGCGCCTTTTTCGGATCCAAGCCGAAATCACGGATGTAAAATTTATTCACGTAATAATAAAAACTGTTGTGCTGGGTGGAGTTTATGGGATAAAATTCATCGATCTGAATAAAGTGAAAGCTTTTCATGTCGGGCTTTCTGGCGGGATCCACGCCCCATTCGTCCAGCATTTTCTGCACGTTTTTATTATTCCAGTTACCGAGAAGATAAACTACCCATTTAATGAAATGCTCCGGAGTTTTACCTGTGGGCAGGGAAATGGTTGAACCCTCGTTGTTCTGCGCCCATTCCAGAAAGCGCATGGCGGTCAGTTTACCCAGCTCGGGAAAGTTATCGACGATAATGGTGCCGATTTTTTCGATCGGAGGATGAACTAACTGTTGATCGGTTTTTTGAAGAATGATTTCCTCAACACGGGAATGCTCCCGCTTTATCTTTTTTTTCATTTTTATGCTCCTTCATTCGATTCTTAAAAGGGATTGAATGTAATAAAATTTTCAAAATATAACAATTTTATTCATTAAAGTTAAAAAAGCAAAAAATAAAAAAAATAAAAAAATGTTGTCAAATAGGCATTTTAGACTTGATTTTGTTAAAAACAGTATTGAAATTAGAGTTCAGTAAATAGAAATAACTCATCTATTAGTTTCAATTGCTTAAGGAGGAATAATTACAATGACCAAGCAAGAACTTGTTAGTAAGATCGCACAAGATGCAAATTTGACAAAAAGAGCTGCAGAAGACGCTCTTAATGCGTTTACGAATGCCGTTAAAGAAAGTCTTGCCAAAGGCGAAAGCGTTTCATTAGTAGGTTTCGGAACATTTTCGGTTTCCGAAAGAGCGGCTCGTAAAGGTCGTAATCCGCAAACCGGCGCAGAAATTCAAATTCCTGCCCGCAAAGTTCCTGTATTCCGTGCAGGAAAAGGTTTGAAGGAAGCTCTGTAAATTCTTTTTAAAACCGACGTGATAAGGCGAAAACAAAGGTTTTCGCCTTTTTACGTTTTTTAATGCCAAAACTTAAAATTTGTCTCTATAGATTGAAACCTGAGCTTTAGAATCGGAACCCGTATTTTGCTGAGTTCCCTTAGAGAATAGCTGCGGTCGGAATTTCAAATATCTCTTGTTGATTTTTGCCGGCGGTAGTTTACAGGATCGGGATAAATTTTCCTTATTAATTAAAAACTTAATCAGGTTCTGTCAATCTTGCTAAGGAATATTTAAAATGGAATTTAAGCGGCTCTTTCTTATTTTGCTTATCGCTTCGTCGCTATTTTTAACCCAATGCACGAGTTATCGATTACTCGGTAAAAAGAGCGATCGATTTCAACAGCTTCAGGAACAAATTCAATTTCTGCTTTCCGATCCCACTCTTTCCAACGCTCATGTCGGCGTTTACGTCGAATCGTTACGCGACGGCGTTGTCATTTACAGCCAAAATCCGTTTAAGATAATGATCCCGGCTTCTAACATGAAACTCTTTACAACGGCAACGGCGCTGGTAAAACTGGGACCGGACTTCCGGTTCAAAACGCCGGTTTTTTATTCCGGAACCGTTAAAGACAGCGTGTTGGACGGAAATCTGCTAATCAAAGGTACCGGCGATCCCACCATTTCGGGACGGTTTTTTGACGGCGACCGTCTGGCTATTTTTAAGAGTTGGGCTGATTCGCTTTTAAAAACGGGAATCAAAAAGATCAACGGCGATTTAATCGGCGATGAAAGCTTTTTTAAAGATCCCAAATTAGCCGACGGCTGGGAATGGGACGACGAGCCTTACTGGTATTCCGCTCAGATTTCCGCCCTTGCTTTTAATGATAATTGCGTGGATGTCGCCGTCTTCCCCGATTCGACGACCGGCGCTCCGGTCCGCTACAGGCTTTTCCCGCAAAATGATTCGATTAAAATCATTAATAAGGCTGTGGTTGTGGATTCCGCTCAGGAGCGCGATCTTACTGTGTTTCGCCTGCGCGGACAAAATACCATCGTGATTAAGGGTAATTTACCCGTCAACGCCGATACCCTGTGGGAATCCATTACCGTGGAAGAACCGGGCGAATATTTTCTGAACACATTGCGCGACGTTCTGCGGCAAAAGGGTATCGAAATTCGCGGAAGCGTTCGCCTGGTTAAAGATGAAACTTCCGTGGATTACGACAAATTGAAATTGCTGTTTTTTCACCTTTCCCCGCCCATCTCGGAGATCATCAAGGTTGTGAATAAACCCAGCCATAATTTTTATGCCGAACAGTTGCTGAAAACCCTCGGAGCGCATTTTAAAAAAGAGGGAAGTTTTACGGCGGGCAGCAGCGTCGTGCGGGAGTTCATGCAGTCCATCGGAATCGCTCCCGAACATTTCATCAATGTGGACGGCTCCGGTCTTTCGCGCAAAAATTTTATCGCTCCCATTGCAACAGCCGTTTTGTTGAAATACATGTATCATCACAAATACTTTGCTTACTATTACGATTCGCTTCCGATCGCCGGAGTTGACGGGACTTTAAAGAACAGAATGAAAGGCACGCTCGCCGAAGGCAATGTTCGCGCGAAAACCGGTTACGTGCGCCATACACGCGCCCTTTCGGGATACGCCAACATAGAACAGGGCGAACCCGTTATTTTTGTGATGATGTTTAATAATTACTCCGTGCCGACCCCAAAGATCAACGGAATTCAGGATCATATTTGTAATTTGATATCCGGTTTGCGAATAAAGTTTTAGCATTTGCCGCAGGAATGCCAGACCGCGCTGTTTAAATCAGAAATATTCATCTTAAAAATAAGTTAAAAAATCGATCAAAAAATGACCTTTTATTCTTGTAATATTTTCTTTCACTCAATAGATAAATCAGAGATAAAAATAATGGTTACTGCGCTATCTTCCGCAAGGCTTCTTTTTTGCTCAAAGCGGAAATCGCATTTTCGTTCTGCTTTACAAATTCAATGACTTTTTGCGGATGATTTTTGGACCATTCCCTTAATGTCCAGCCGATTGCCTTACGGATAAAAAAATCGCTTTCGGATAAATGGAATTTTAGAATGAATTCCATGTTATCTGACCATTCGTGTTTGCCGCGGCTCAGTGCGATGAAACGTAAAATACCCGCGCGCCGAACCCAGAGGTGGTCGTCAAAACGCCATTTGTCAGTTTCCTTGTGAAAGCGGGGGAAGCGCAGTAAGAATTCGCCTAAAACTTTAATTGCCAGCGTGTCGGTTATTGCCCAGCCGTCGCAATCTTTAAACATGGGATAAAAGCGATTGAAATCTTTCGGTTCAAAAAACTTAAGGCGCGCCGACAGAAGATACGCCGTTATCATCCGCGTTTCAAAAAAAGGCTCCTGCCATAATCGGTCGCACAATTTGAAAAAACGGGTCTTATCGCGAATGTCTTTGTAGCGAGGCAAAATATCTTTAGCGATTTTTCGCATTTCCGGAGTGCGCAATCCGTAAAAGCGCAAAGAAGATTTGTGGTACTTTTTGTGAATTTGAGCGTGTGCGGGATCGGCTTTTTCTTCTAATCGGGATAAGATTTCCCTGATTTCTTCCATTATTCATCCTTTTTGTGAGATGCAACATTCAAACACGATAAACAGAAAATCAAAAACAATGCGCGAACTGCAAAACCATCGGTTTGAGCGGTCGAACGCGGTTCATTCAAACGGGTGTCCGTCTTTTTCAAAATCGGGCAGGTAATGATCCGGAGCATCCAGGTTCTGAGCGAACCCCCGATCCATTCCCAAATCGACCATCTTTTGCAGGGCTTTCAGATATTCGTTGTAGCGGATACGACGCGAGATGAGCGGGTATCTGTGCGCCTTGTGGGTCGGATAATATTGCGCCATCAAACTAACGGCGACGCTAGGGGAGAGTTCTGCGGCAATCCACTCCAACACCTTTTCGCTTCCCGCCAGATCGTTCGGCAAAATAAGATGGCGGATGATAAGTCCTCTTTGGGCGATTCCGCGCTTGTCAACTTTTAAATCGCCTACCTGACGATACATCTCTTTCAGCGCAGCCTTGGCTTTTGGCACATAATCGCCGACCCCTGAATATTTTTTGGAATTCTGATTATCGTAATATTTAAAATCCGGTAAATAAATATCGACAATGCCGTCAAGAAGTTTTAGAACTTCAAGCGAGTCGTAGCCGTTGGAATTGTAAACGATCGGGATGTTTAATCCGAGGGGCACCGCCCTGTAAACAGCTTCGACCATTTGCGGCACAAAATGGGACGGCGACACAAAATTGATGTTGTGCACATGATAGGTATTTTGCAGTTCGATCATATTTTTTGCCAGTTGGTCAACGGTTATCTCGAAGCGGCGAAAGTATTGCGGTTTTTGACTGATCTGATAATTCTGGCAAAATACGCAGCGCAGGTTACAGCCGCCGAAGAAAACCGTTCCCGAGCCGTTAAATCCCGATAAGACCGGTTCTTCGCCGTGATGATCGCAAACCGAAGTAATATATGGATTGCGACCGGCGAGGCAATAACCCTCTTCGCCTTTCAGCCGAT
Source organism: Calditrichota bacterium (assembly GCA_013151275.1). Taxonomy (GTDB): domain Bacteria; phylum Calditrichota; class Calditrichia; order Calditrichales; family Calditrichaceae; genus Caldithrix. Next base: position 24,878 of record JAADIP010000144.1, read on the forward strand.
TGACGCGGCAATTCCTCGGACAAACGGTGCAGTCTTCCAGAAGGGCGACAAGAGCTTCGACGCGCCGCTTCAAAATCCCGTTTTTAAATAATCGCAGATATGTCGGTTCAAATCCGTTCATATTACAAATTTACCTGTCAGACGGTCAAAAGGCAATCTCCGTAGGAAAAGCAAAAAATTTGTCCCAGATCATTTGAAAATGACAATTTATGTTTTATCTTTTTTGAAAATCAGGAACGTGAGAAGTGACAAAGTAACAGAGTAACAAAGTAACAAAGTGACAAAGTAACAAAGTGACAAAGTAACAAAGTGACAAGGTAGTGACGCGTAGTGCGTAAGAAAAATGACAAATGACAAATGAAAAAAGATTGTCAGAAAGAAGAAGGCAGTAGTAAGTAGAAAATAGTAAAATATTTATTGTTAAGAAGTAAATGCTTTTTTATTCTCTAAAAAATAATTTGGTTGAATTATTTAAATTTTTAGGCGATGGTGATGATAACTCATCACGCATTACGCATTACGCATTACGCATTACGATTACCGGAGAAGTCGCTTATACACTTAACCCTTAACCCTTAACAAAAATCCAAAGCCTTTACGCGCTTTATCATGGGAGAACATGGGTTGTTTAACGTAAAATTACATCACCTTTATTGTCAACGTTTTTTGACCTATTTTGACGGTGTGCAAAATTTGCTTAACAATCGCCGCTTTATTGACGCCGCAAACGAACTCGATCTGATTTGCAACTGCCTGATTCATCGCTTCAAACGCAGCCTTGAACAATTGTCCGCTTTCAATAACCGCACCGAATCGCGTATTCTTCTTCGCCAAATGAAATCATTGCTCGATAAACTGGAGAGTTTATTCCGATTGGTAAATGAAATCCGAACCGAAATCCCGCAAAAATCTTCCCTGAACTCTGTGGCTAAACTGCAAAGTCAAATAAGAATTCTTCTTAACGAACATATCGATTATCTGAAAGGACAAATAAATACTTTTTCCTGATCCCGGGCGATAGGCTGTTAAAAATCCGTCCGCATGGGAATGTGGCGGTTGTGTGCGAAAAAATATCTTTGCAAATTTGCAAATATTAATAGGCGATGTTGTAAAATTATGCTATTGAAATATTAATTAATTCGTTAGGGTTCATAGCTCTAACTTCTTTTACTTCCTGCATTTATCCATTGGTTCAATCAACAAAACAAAAAAACGACAATATCCGTTCTCTTTAAAAATATGCGGTATTGGTTATCTCGTTTTATGTTCTGTATAATACTCTACAATTTATTGTAGGATATTCTACAAATTAAAGCGCTAAAGCCGATTTAAAAAGAGATCGACAAATTCAGAAATATACCTTAACATACTGAAATTAAATAAGATGTAGCTTTGTTAAATAAAAACGCATTTTTTATTGGCATAATAATGGCTTAAGAAGAAGAAAAATTTTACGGAGAGGTGGATGAGAAATCGTTTTTTATTTTTAACGTTAATTCCGATTTTTGTCGGATTGGCGGGCGGAATTCTGTTTTTTCCCGTAAAATTGAATTCCGGTTATACCTGTCTTTATCACCGATTGTTCTATTCGCATGTTCATTCCTTAGAAAATTCCATGGTGCTTTCAACCGGCATAAAAAATGATTTCGTAAAAGCAAATGATAAATCCGATGTGTTATTGCATTTCTATATTCGTCGTTTTGGAATTTTCTGGTGGATAAGCTTGTTTATTTTCATATCAGGATTGTATATGTTTAAACATTTCCGGACAAAAAAAATTCAAAGGTAAAACAAAGATACAAAGGGGAGATTTAATGACACGAATTACGTTCTATTTATTAGTGCCGTTTCTGATGGTTCAATTATCTCAGGCACAAACATCACAGCTACAAAAACTGGTTCAGGAAGCGTTAAAAAATAATCCTGGATTGCAAGCCAGAAGTTCCATGGTCAAGGCAAGAGAAGCCCGCGTTCCCAGCCAGGGCGCGCTGCCCGATCCCATGATTACTTTTGGGTTGATGAATCTGCCGCTAAACACTTTTGTTTTTGATCAGGAGCCGATGACGGGTAAACAACTCGCCTTCAGTCAAGCCATTCCTTTTCCGGGAAAATTAGGCTTAAAAGAGAAAATGGCGGAACAGGACGCCCGGCTGGCTCAGTTTCAATTCGAAGATGTTCGTTTAAAATTAATATTTCAGGTAAAGCAAACTTACTTTGATCTTAATTATATCGACAGAGCGTTGGAAGTAACTCAAAAAAATCAAGAGATTTTAAAGAATTTTATTGAAGTGGCTCAAACCAAATACTCGGTGGGAAAGGGGATTCAGCAGGATGTGCTCAAAGCACAGGTTGAATTCGCGAAGTTTTACGATAAAATCATCACCTTAAAAGACAAGCGCGAAGGCATCAACGCCCGCCTGAACGCCCTTTTAAATCGTTCTGCCAATACGCCTTTTCCCGATACTGAGGCTCTTTTGTACAAGCCTGTTAAAGTTGAATTTGACAGTTTGATGAACATCGCTTTGAAAAACAATCCTATTTTAAACGGTTACGCAACGCGCGTACAAAAAAGTGATTTTAAAAATCGTCTGGCAAAAAAGAATTACATGCCCGATTTTAATGTTATGGTTGCCTATACCCAACGCGATGTGCTTTCCAGCGGGATGGGAGGCATCGACTATGTTTCGGGAATTATCGGATTAAAGATTCCGCTCTATTTCTGGAAAAAGCAAAGGAAAGATGTGGAGTCCTCTTATTACGAAAAAGAGAGCAACACGCAGGCTCTGGAAAATATCCGCAATACGGTTTTGTCGCGTTTAAGCGACGCGTATCAAAGCATGGAAAAAGAGGCGGAGCTTATCGACCTCTACCAAACAACCATTATCCCGCAATCAAGTCAGGCATTGAATTCCGCTATTTCGAGTTATCAAACGGATAAGGTGGATTTTTTAACGCTGCTTAACAATTTGATGGTTTTATTCAATTACGAAAAAGAGTATTACCGGATTTTAAGCGGTTATTACAAAGATATCGCTCAATTGGAATATTTAACGGGTTCAACGCTGACTAATTAAAGAAAAAAATAAACAAAAAAGGAGATATTCAATGAAGTCCAAATTTATTGCGATTGTTTTATTCGGATTATTTTTTATCGGTTCGGTCACGATTTTAAGTAGCTGCAATAAAGAAGAAACGAGTGAATCCGCTGCAAAAGTTTCGAGCGAAAAGAAAAAAGGTAAAATACTTTACTGGCGGGCGCCCATGGATCCCACGGAAATTCATGACAAACCCGGTAAATCAAAAATGGGAATGGACCTGATTCCGGTTTACGAGGATGAAGCCGCCGCGAAACCCGCAGGCGAAAAGAAAAAGGGCAAAATACTTTACTGGCGCGCGCCCATGGATCCCACGGAAATTCACGACAAACCGGGTAAATCGAGAATGGGAATGGATCTGATTCCCGTTTACGAAGGCGAAGCAGAATTGGGCGCAGGAGGGACAATCAGAATCGATCCCGTTACGGTTCAAAACATGGGAGTGCGCACAGCGAAAGTTCAGAAAGTGGATTTTTACCATGTGGTTCGCACCGTAGGCTATATCGATTATGACGAACGAAAATTATATACCATAAACAATAAAATTTCCGGTTGGATCGAAAAATTGTATGTGAACTACACCGGAAAGCTGGTAAAAAAAGGACAGCCCCTTCTTGAAATCTATTCGCCGGAATTGGTAACAACGCAGGAAGAATATCTGCTGGCTTTAAAGAATTTACAGGCGGTGAAAAATTCCAATATGCCTGAAATCCGTCAAAGCGCGGAAGAATTGTTAAAGGCTTCCGTAAAGCGTCTTCTTTACTGGGACATTCCGCAGGAAGATATTAACTCTCTGAAAGATACCAGACAGGTTAAAAAGACGATGACCTTGTATTCGCCTTATAAGGGATTTGTCATTCATAAAAACGCCGTCGAAGGCACGCATATCAAAGAAGGACAAGACCTTTACCGAATCGCCGATTTATCGAATGTCTGGGTTCAGGTGAGCATATACGACAACGAACTGCCGTGGATTAAAGTAGGAGGAAGGGCTGAAATAAACTTAAGCTATATGCCGGAAAAAACCTTTGAAGGAAAAATAACCTACGTCTATCCCTATCTGGATAAAAAAGCACGCGACGTGAAAGTCAGGCTGGAGTTTGCCAATCCGAATTACGAATTGAAACCCGGGATGTACGCCAATATTATTATTAAAGCGGATCCGATTAAAGACGCTCTGGTCATACCGACCGAAGCGGTCATTCGTTCGGGAAAGCGTAATTTGGTATTTATCGCCCGCGGAAACGGACGCTTTGAACCTCGCGAAGTGCGGATTGCCGAGGAAAATGAAGAAGGACAAATCCGGATACTTTCCGGACTGTTCGCCGGCGAAAAAGTCGTCACTTCCGCGCAGTTCATGCTTGACAGCGAAAGCCGTTTGCAGGAAGCTATTCAAAAGATGTTAGCCGAAAAAATGAGCAAGAAATAAGGCTATGAAAGAAAAAACAGAACCAATGCGAAATAAAAAGAGGAGATAACTGGTGTTAGAAAAAATAATTGAAGCTTCGGTGAACAATCGCTTTCTGGTGATCATTTTCACCGCCTTCATTGCCTTTGCCGGAATTTACGCCATACTCAGCACTCCCGTAGATGCTATTCCGGATTTGAGCGACGTGCAGGTAATCATTTTCACCGAATATCCGGGGCAGGCGCCGCAAGTAGTGGAAGATCAGGTGACTTATCCGTTGACCACTGCAATGTTAGCCGTGCCTTACGCCAAAGTGGTGCGCGGATATTCGTTTTTCGGTCTGTCCTTTGTTTATATCATATTCGAAGACGGCACCGATTTATACTGGGCGCGTTCGCGAGTGTTAGAATATCTGAACTATGTGTCCAGCCGTTTGCCGCAGGGCGTCACGCCTTCGCTCGGTCCGGATGCGACCGGCGTGGGCTGGGTTTATGAATACGTTCTGGACGGCGGTGATAAATACGATCTGCAGCAGCTCAGATCCATTCAGGATTGGTACTTACGTTACGAATTGACCAGTGTGCCCGGAGTCGCCGAAGTGGCGTCTATCGGCGGTTATGTGAAACAGTATCAGGTGGAAGTGGATCCCAATAAATTGTTGGCTTACAACATTCCTTTAAATAAAGTAAAGATGGCTATCAAACGCAGTAATAACGATGTGGGCGGACGTCTGGTCGAAATGGGCGAAACCGAGTTCATGGTGCGCGGTTTGGGCTACATCAAAAATAAAAACGATATAGAGGAAATTCCTGTAGGCGTGGATAAAAACGGAACGCCCATTCTGATTAAAAACATCGCCAATGTAACCATTGGTCCGGAATTGCGGCGCGGTCTGGCTGAATGGAACGGCGAAGGAGAGGTGGTAGGCGGCGTAATTATAATGCGCTTCGGAGAAAACGCCTTAAAAACCATTGAATTGGCAAAAGAGAAGTTAAAAGAACTGGAAAAGGGTCTGCCCGAAGGGGTAACCATCAAATCAGCCTACGATCGTTCTTCTTTGATCGAGAGAGCCATCGACAATCTGAAGGAAAAGCTTTTGGAAGAAAGTATAATCGTAGCGCTGGTGACCATTATCTTCCTCCTGCATTTCCGTAGCGCTTTAGTGGCTATTTTTACCCTTCCCATGGGTATTTTGATGGCATTTACCGTAATGTATTATCAGGGACTGAACGCCAATATTATGTCCTTGGGAGGTATTGCCATCGCCATCGGGGCTATGGTCGATGCCGCCATCGTGATGATCGAGAACGCTCATAAACATATTGAGCGGGATGGCGGTAAAAAGAATCACTGGCAAATTATCATTGATTCTTCAAAGGAGGTGGGACCGGCGTTGTTCTACTCACTTATGATTATAACGCTCTCGTTTTTACCGGTGTTTACGCTGCAGGCGCAGGAGGGAAGACTGTTTAAACCCCTGGCTTTTACCAAAACCTATTCAATGGCTGCGGCGGCTCTTCTCTCGATCACTATTGTGCCGGTTCTGATGGGGTATTTTATTCGCGGCAAAATCATACGTGAAGATAAAAATCCCATCAACCGTTTTCTGATTAGAATTTACAGACCGTTGATTCATTTTGTATTGCGCTTTCGCTGGGGAACGGTGATTGCGGCGTTATTCGTTCTTTTAATATCGATTTATCCGCTGGAAAAGATCGGATCCGAATTTATGCCGCCGTTGAACGAAGGCGATTTGCTTTACATGCCCACCACCGATCCGGGAATCAGCATCACCAAAGCCAAAGAGTTGCTGCAGCAGACCGATAAAATAATCAAAAGCTTTCCGGAGGTGGAGCATGTGTTCGGGAAGATCGGAAGGGCGGAATCCGCAACCGATCCGGCGCCGCTCTCGATGATCGAAACCACCATCACCCTGAAACCTCAGGACCAATGGCGACCGGGTATGACCATCGATAAGCTGGTGAAAGAGATGGATGACGCCATTAAGTTTCCGGGATTAACCAACGCCTGGACCATGCCCATTAAAACGCGCATCGACATGCTTTCGACCGGAATTAAAACCCCGGTGGGCATCAAGGTAATGGGTCCCGATTTACAGGTGCTCTCTGATTTGGGTAACGAAATTGCCAATGCGTTGAAAGATGTAAAGGGTACGCTCAGCGTTTTCCCGGATAAGACCGTGGGCGGAAATTACTTCGATCTTAAGATTAAACGCAAAGAAGCAGCCCGTTACGGACTGACGGTCGGCGATGTGCAGGATGTAATCAAATCCGCCATCGGCGGCATGAATGTTACCGAAACCGTCGAAGGATTGGAACGATATCCGGTTAATGTTCGTTATAGTCGTGAGCTTCGCGATAATCTGAGCGCGTTGAAACGCGTTTTGATTCCGACGCCGACAGGCGCGCAGGTTCCGTTGGATTATTTGGTTGACATCGAAATCAAAAAGGGTCCGCCGGTCATTAAAAGTGAAAACGCGCGCCGGACCGCCTGGCTTTACGTGGATATCCGCGATATCGACGTCGGAACTTATGTTAAAAACGCTCAGAAAGTAGTGAATGAAAAAATAAAATTTCCGGAAGGATACAATATCGTCTGGTCTGGTCAATACGAATACATGCAGCGCGCCCAAAAACGATTGCGCATTGTGGTTCCCATAACGCTGGTGATCATCTTTCTGCTTCTGTATTTAAACTTCAAGAATATTCAGGAGAGTTTGATAGTAATGCTCTCTTTACCATTCTCTTTAGTCGGCGGTATTTGGTTCCTGTATATACTTGATTACAACTTTAGCGTGGCGGTAGGAGTGGGCTTTATTGCCCTTGCAGGTGTGTCGGCAGAGATAGGCGTGATTATGCTGACCTATCTGAACAGAGCCTATCAGGATAGGGTAATGCACGGGAAAATGAAAAAAATAGAGAATCTTAAAGAGGCGATTTTTGAAGGCACCGCTTTGAGGATTCGCCCGATTTTTATGACGGTTTCCGCCATTATCGCAGGCTTGATTCCTATTATGTGGAGCAGCGGTACGGGCTCGCAGGTAATGAAACGCATCGCAGCTCCCATGGTTGGCGGTATGGTTACATCCACTATTCTTACTCTTGTTGTAATACCGGCTATCTATTATTTGTGGAAAAGCCGCGCGGTAAGAGAACTTGTCAAAGAAATTGAAGAGGATGAAGATAATTATGATCCGGAACCGGAAAATGCTAAATAAATTTGCATTTTCTTCCGGAAAAAGATTCATCAATTTAGGAGAATGAGTATGAAAGAAATAAAAGCTTATATTCGTTGCCAAAAAGCAGAAGAAGTAATTGAAGCATTGGAAAATATCGGAATCAAGGGGATCACGCTCATAGATGTTATGGGCGTCGGTCAGCTTGCCGATCCGCATTCGTCGAAATATTCTTTTGAATGCGTAAAAAAATATTCGGACGTGGCAAAGGTTGAAGTTGCCTGCAGAGACGAGGATGTACACAAAATTGTTGAAGCCATCCGCAAAACGGCTTATACGGGAATGAAAGGGGACGGTATTATTTTTGTGACATCATTGGAAATGGCTGTAAAGATAAAAAGCGGCGCCATAGGAGAAGATGCGCTGTAATATGAGAGGCATTTGTTAAAATGTTATGCAATCAGGCGGAAAACGTTAAAGAAAATTACACAAAAACGGATTTGATTTTTCCGCCTGATTTTGAAAATGCCGAACAGCCCACGGTTGTTTATGGATTTTACATTCATAATAATTAAGATTTTGTTTCAAGCGGAAAAGAAGGCGTGTCCTATGTTTATAAAGATTGTATCGAACAACGAAAAGAATAGTCCGAGCCGAATGACGAATACGGTAAAATTAAGCGGTTTCCAATAAGGGACATGAGTTTTGTGAATAGTAAAATGAAACAAAATTAAAAAGGAGTAAAGCATGAGGAAGTTTATCGACCCTGTCTGCGGGAAACGAATAAATATCAACAAAGCGCACATTGTTATTCATTACCAGGGAGAAGATTATTACATTTGTTGTCCGCAGTGTCAGAGCGAATTTGAGAAAAATCCGAAAAAATATGTTCACAAAACCAAAGACAAATAATAAGGAGGAAAGAGTCATGGTTAAAGACATAGTTTGCGGTATGATGATAAACGAGCACAAACCGCCGGCAAAAAGCAGTTACGAAGGCAAGGAATATTATTTCTGCTCGGATAATTGCAAGAGTAAGTTCGAAAGTAATCCGCGTGAGTATATCAAGGAACCGGAAAAAGGAAAAGACGAGAAATAGTAATTAAATAATGGAATCGGTATTGTTTTTCTTATAAATTTAAGGAAGCGATAACAAAAAGGGTAGTATTATTATTTCAGGACGTCCGAATCGATTCGATTATTTTGAATTATTTTATAAGCGCGGGAAATTCTTGTCCTTTATGGAGCGCCGATAAGCATGGGGTTTCGGAAATTTGTTGTCTTGCCGGATGACAGGCTTTTATTGTTACCGGAAAAGGCTTATCGCCATTGTTCAGCCTTACCCTTTTTCCGCTTTTTCCAAAAATCGGAGATGTCCGTTCCGGCGGACAGGTTTGTGTTTTGGAAGCAGAGGAAATAATCATAAATAGTAGAACATAATGGGGAAACAACCATGAGCAGCTATTATTTTTCAAAAGAATTAAAGGGGTCGTTTCAGGAAGCCGTTGACAGGATAACCGCGCTTTTAAAAGAAGAGGGATTCGGCATTTTAACCGAAATTGACGTCAGAGAAACCCTTAAGAAAAAATTGAATATCGATTTTCGAAATTACAAAATACTCGGCGCTTGTAATCCGCCTTTTGCCTATAAAGCGCTGCAGGCTGAAGATAAGATTGGCACCATGCTGCCCTGCAACGTGATTGTTCAGGAAAAAGAATCGGGAATAATCGAAGTTGCCGCGGTGGATCCGGTAGCTTCCATGTCTGCCGTTAAAAACGATAAACTTACGGAAGTGGCTGCCGTTATTCAGGATAAATTACGGAAAGTGATCGAAAGCCTTTAAATTGAACTGTTACATTAAACGGAATTATGATGCTCTTAATAATTTGTTTTTCAATCCCCTGGAGATTAATATTCCGTTTATGATTTAATAAAGAATTGTATTAAATATGTAATGTAATTTTGAGAAAGGGATGTACATGAAGGCAGGAATATTTTCGATTTATTTAGCGCTAATTGCAACGGGTTTTTCGGCATGGAAATACTGGTTAGCTGCGCGTGCTGAAAACGGTGAACAAAAGACGCGTCATCAAAAACAGGGCAGAATCGGTTTTTATGTTTCGGTAGCCATTCTATCATTATCTTCGTTTTATCTTCTGTTCTTGATTTTAACGCATCATTTTGAGGTCAGCTATATTTATCGTTACACTTCAAGAGATTTAAAACTCGGTTATTTGATTTCGGCGCTTTGGGCGGGTCAGGAAGGATCGATTTTATTCTGGGCTTGGTCGCTTTCGATTATGGGGCTCCTTTTTAGGCGTACCGCCGGGGTATTGGAAAATCGGGCGATGTTTTTTATTAATCTTATTCAAGCCGCTTTTCTGATAATTTTAATCAAAGCCAGCCCGTTTGTCCTGTTGCCGCAGGTTCCTGTGGATGGCGCGGGCTTGAATCCTTTGTTACAAAATTTCTGGATGGTCATTCATCCCCCCATTCTGTTCCTGGGCTATGCCGCGGCGGCAATTCCTTTTGCCATCGCTCTTGCCGCCCTTCAAAACCACGATTTTGACCGTTGGGGAAAATTGGCTTTACCGTGGACGCTGTTTACTTCCGTTACCCTGGGAGCGGGAATCATCATCGGCGGTTTCTGGGCTTATGAGGTTTTAGGCTGGGGCGGTTACTGGGGATGGGACCCGGTCGAAAATTCTTCCCTTATCGCCTGGCTGGTTATCATCTCTTTGTTACACGGTTTACTGATAACCAAACGGACGGGAGCTTTGCAAAAGACTAATTTGTCGCTGGCTATTTTATCGTTTGTTCTTGTATTGTACGCTACTTTTCTTACGCGTTCCGGAGTGCTGGCTGATTTTTCCGTCCATTCTTTTCAGGACCTCGGCATAAACAGTCTCTTAATTTTATTTATGGCTTCATCGTTTTTAGCGGGATTTGTCTTACTCTATCTCAACAGGGGACAGGTTCCCTTCCGTAAAATTTCGTTTGACAGCCTGAGTAAAGAAAATGTTTTACTGGTTACGATAATATTATTCCTCGCTTCCGCATTCTTTATTTTGATCGGCACTTCGTCGCCGCTGATAACCGGTTTGCTCGGCAAGCCTTCTCAGGCAAATATCAGTTTTTATAACCGCATTAATCTGCCTTTGGGCATTGTAATGGCATTGATACTGTTTTTTGTTCCCTTTTTGAAATGGAAAGAAATGCAGTTGAATATAATGGCAAAACGGTTGTTGATTCCCTCTCTGGTGGGAGCGGTGACTTTTATTGCCTCCATTTTGGTGCAAATTCAAAATTGGCAGTTTATTCTGTTTTTGACCTTCTCAACCATGGCTTTAACCAGCAATCTGATTGTCTTTGTAAAACGTTCCCGCGAAAAAATAGACAGCGTTTCGGCTCCTTTAGCCCATATCGGCGTTGCCTTGATGTTTATGGGAATAGTTCTTTCGGCGTATTTTTCGCAGGAACAACGGGTAATAATGACTAAAGATCAACCCGTTAAGGCGTTGGGCGTGGAACTGACTTATGTTGACAATTTTTCCAGTCCCGACGGCAAAGACGGATTGATTATCGACGTGCGTGAAGACGGCAAAACATATAAGGCGCGTCCCAAAATTTATATGAATAATTACATGAACAATATGATGCACGAGCCGGACATCAAACGCGGTTTGGTGACCGACCTGTATCTTTCGCCTGTGCAGTTGATGTCAAAAAAGCCGGAGACGCAGCAGTTTTCGATGACCATGATTAAGGGTGAAAAGAAGACCTGGCAGGGTTATGAAGTTGAGTTTCGCGGATTCGGTATGTCTAATCACCAGAGCTCGGGAGAAATGCGCGTGGCGGCAAAACTTGTATTGCGCAAAGACGGAACCGAAATAGAAGCCGACCCGGCTATTGTTATGACTACTAAAGGATCGACCGCCGTGCCGTTTGAATTTGCTTCCGATAGCCTGGGCAAAACTTCGATTGTTCTTGCAGGCGTGAACGCGGATGCAAAGAGTATCCGGCTGATTTTCGAAAGTCAGAATATTAAAAATGAATCCGCTCCACAGCCTCAGGTTGTTATGGAAGTAAGCAAGAAAACATTTATGTCCGTCCTTTGGTTGGGCACCATACTTTTGATTTTAGGTATGATTGTAGGAGCGCAGAAACGTTTTAAGGAAGTAGGTTCATCATTAAATTAACGAGGTTAGAGGTTAAATGATAAAGGATCAAAAAAAATGCCCTTCTTGCGGGGCAGTTAACGATAAAAAAGCAAAATTTTGCGTCAAGTGCGGAACGGCTCTGCCCGAAGCCCCTGACGGCATTAAATGCAAATCGTGCGGAACTTTAAACGATCTGGCATCCAGATTCTGTAAAAATTGCGGCAATCCGCTGAAAGGCAAAACAAAAGGTAAAACAAAGCAGAAACAAGCCGCGAAAAAAACGAATACGCCTTTAATTGCCGGATTCGTTGTTCTCGGGCTTATTCTGATGTATCTGGTTTTTCAGGATATGGGCGCATCGCGCGGGAGCGATCCTTCGCAGCTCGAACAGGTGAGCAATAACGCTGTTCTGGAAGCAAAAGTAAGGGAAGTGGCTTCGGAGTTTGTCTGCGCCTGCGGTAGCTGTGAGGAAGAGGCTTTAGTGGATTGTGAATGTCCCACGGCGCAGCAGGAACGAAACTTTATTCGACAGAAGTTGCAAAGCGGTCAGAGTAAAGAAGCGGTGGTAAAAGCTGTTAAAGAACGTTTCGGATGGGCTAAATCCGATATGAAGGTGTCGAAAAAGATAAATCCCGCCGCCAATTTACCCGACGTACTATCAAATCCGAATTCTCAAACAAGCGGTAAAATCCTGGCGTCGTTGCAAGATCGTCCACGCATTATCGCGCAATTTGAATGTCCCTGCGGACAGTGTGACATCGATGAATTGAAGGATTGTTCGTGCGAGCATCCCAAGGGAGCAAAAGAAGTAAAAGGGTTTATCGATCGAAAAATTGCCGAAGGACGTTTTACGCCCAATGAAATCGTCGGGCTTGTGGAAACGGTTTACGGACACCGAAAATAAAAAGAACCGAAACGCCAAATTTTGCGCCCGATCGGCGTTTGACAGTTTTATCCGAATCGCGGAGCCGGAACGGAAATTGTCGCAGAGAGAGCGGCGGAAAATTGACTGACAGGCGTTGCGACAAAAAATTCCGTCGGGTCAGGAGTTGCCCGCAAATCGGTACCTGCGAGTAATGCCTTACGGTACGCGTACCGTTAACGGATTCTTCGGTTGGTAGCGGAACTATTTTAAGAATGGGCGGATGTCTTTTTTCACCGTAAAGAATCGGTGAAAGTTTTACTCAAAATCAGCGTAATGCCCGGTTAACCGCTCGGTATTCTGCCGTTGATGCCGGGAAGATGTCCGCTCCCAAAGCGATTTTTAAAACGCGGAGCCGATCCGCCGGATAAAAAACAATGATTTAACCTGATAAAAAGAAGGAGTTAACAATGGTTAAAGATTTGGTATGTCAGATGATGTTGGATGAAACCAAAGAAATATACTCGACAGCAGAATATAAGGGCAAAACCTATTATTTTTGTACGCCGTTGTGCAAGGTTCAATTCGAATCACATCCGGAAAAATACTTAGCCGATAATGAGGACGAAGAAAGAATGCACAAGGGTAACGGTAATCCGGAAAGCATGAAGGAATAGCCGGTTTGAGAAGGTCGTCAAACCCCGAAAAGCATCGGTACAACCGGATTGCGCCTGTTTATGATTTAATGGAATTTTTTCCCGAAAAAGTTACCATGGGCAACTGGCGAAAAAGATTATTCTCGTATTTACCCGAAGGGCGTATTCTGGAACTTGGAGTCGGCACCGGAAAGAATCTTGTCTTGTATCCGGAAAACAAGCATTTGATAGCGGTGGATATCAGCTTAAATATGATCCGTCGCGCTCGCGAAAAAAAACCGGATTACCTGAATGTCTCTTTCGCGGTTATGAATGCCGAAGAACTGGCGCTTTTGTCCGATAGCTTTGACGGTATTGTTACGACATTTGTTTTTTGCTCGGTCTTTCAACCGGTAAACGGTTTGAAAGAATTAAAACGGGTACTTAAACCGGGCGGCACGGCTCTTTTTTTGGAACATGTTCGACCGGGAAACAAGGTGCTGGCAAAATTGTTTGATCTTCTGAATCCCGTGGTTGTCCGAATTTTTGGAGCAAATATCAATCGCACCACAACGCGTAATATTAAAATGGCTGGTTTCGAGATAGAAGAGGAATACAACCTCCGACGCGACATCGTCAAGTTGATTATTGCGCGGAAAAAAGTGAACGAAGCTGATTAAAGATCAACCGTTAAGTTGTGAAAAAACGGAAAACCTCTGAAAATGATTAGGAAACTGTTATTGCCGTCCGTTTGTTTTGCTGCCGGATGTGCCCGCAAGTTCGGCGCCTGACAGGAACGGGCGGCAATTTGAAAAATCAATCGGAAGAGAATCTTAAAAGAATAACAAGTCGTTTGACAGGATTATTTTTTGATTTAATTTTGCCATGAGCAATTGGGGTTGAAATAGCGCCGGAGTAACCAAAGTAAATTACTAATACAAAGCCGTAGCGCAAAAAGAAAGAAAGCTACTACGACTAGTTTTACTACTTTTTTTATGTAAACCTATTTCAGAACTTTACAATAGATAAAGTGACAAGTTACAAAGTTACAAAGTTTACAAAGTGACAAAGTAAAAAGGGTTATATTGGAAGTCCTGACGAAAATGGAGGAGGTACGCTTACACACTTAACGATCAACGCTTAAAAAATTCTGCCCAAAAAAGCAAGGATTTCAGTGTTAATATATTAATTATCTAAATATAAATAGAGGAGAAAAGAACCATGAAGAAGAGTTCGATTTTTATGATGCTTATTTTCGGCATCGCGGCAGTTGTGGTTTTCACGACTATTTCTTGTGCAAAAGAAAAAACCAATGTCACCAAAGAGAAGAAATCTTACAATAAAATAACAGCCGATGAACTGAAGAGTATGTTCGAGAAAAAAGATTTTCTGTTGGTAAACGTCCACATTCCTTATGCGGGAGAGATACCGCAAACCGATTTGTTCATTCCGTTCGATCAGCTAAAAGAACATTTGGACCAACTTCCGAAAGATAAAAACGCAAAAATAGTCCTGTATTGCCGCAGCGGACACATGAGCGCCATTGCCGCCAAAGAATTAACTGAAATGGGATTTACCAATGTTTACGATTTACTCGGCGGTATGAAAGCCTGGGCAGCCGCGGGAAACAAAATACTCGACAAAAGCAAAGAATAAGATTAATCGTTAACATCAAAATTATTTTACCAGGGAATTTGGAACCGGGAATTCGGAATTAAAAGAAATAATAAATTTCCGGTTTCGGGTTTTCTGTTTAAAACCCGAAAAATAAAATTGCTTCTTTCATTGCCAATATTTTATTTTTAAACATAAAATCAGTAAATTTTAAAAGCGCTTGTTGTAAATTTCTTTGTATTGAACAGGGATTATTAACGTCTTTTAGCGACAAAATTGTGTAATATTCTACAACGTTTTGTTTAATATTCTTCATAAAAATAGAAAAACGGACTTTCCTTACATTGCGCAACATGCGGTAAACTAAAGAGATATGGGCTATAAATTATTTTTGGCATGGGAATTGAAATAAAAACGATAACCGACACAGAAAGGATAAAAGATGAAAACAGTTTTGAATTTTAAAAATCGTTTTCGGGCATGGCTCGAAAGATTGGCTAAAAGTAACGAAGAATTGTTTAGCAATAAACGGCTGGAATGCTGCAGCATAAAAATATCAGATACACCGCGCAGAAATATTTCAGCCGCTTCAAGAGTTGATTCCGTGACGAATCGACAAAATAATAGTAATTTAAGGAGAGGAGAATAAAATGATGGGCTTTGGAATGGGATTCGGATGGATATTCAGCTTATTATTTATCGGTTTGGCTGTTTGGGCAGTTGTGGAGATATTCCGCAAGAATAAGGACGTTATGTCCCCAAAAATCGAAGAACCGGTCGAAATACTAAAAAGACGATATGCGAACGGGGAAATCAGCAAGGATGAGTATAATCGCATGAAGAAAGATTTAATTTAATTTTTTGAGTTGGATTTAACCCATAGGAGGTAGATCATGAAGGATAAAAAAGAAAATGGTGATCATGATGCATCTAAACACGGCGATCAGGCTGACCATGGAATGCACGAACACGGAAATCATGAAGGACATGATCATCAAAAACATGAGATGAAAAAAGATTCTTCCCATGATCATGAAGGTCACGAACATCACGATCATGAGGACCATGAAGAACACAAGCACGCAGATCACGAAGGGCACGATCATCATAAGCATGAGATGACGGAAAGTTCGTCTCATGGTCATGAAGGTCACGAACACCACGATCATGCAGACCACGAAGAACACCAGCACGCAGATCACGAAGGGCACGATCATCATAAGCATGAGATGACGGAAAGTTCGTCTCATGATCATGAAGGTCACGAACACCACGATCACGGAGATCACGGCGGACACGAACACGGTGAGCATGAAGGTCATAATCATCACGATCATCACGCGCACATGGTGGCGGATTTTCGCAAACGGTTCTGGATAGCCCTGGTAATCACGGTGCCCGTTTTGATTATGTCGCCCATGATTCAGAAATTTTTGGGTCTCGGCGAGGCGCTGCGCTTTCCCGGCGATCTTTTTATCAGCTTTATACTTTCATCAATAGTCTATTTTTACGGCGGCTGGCCCTTTTTAAAAGGACTGTGGACAGAACTGAGGAAAAAAACTCCCGGCATGATGACATTAATCGCCCTGGCTGTTACGGTGGCTTATGTGTACAGCACCTCGGTTGTTCTGGGTTTGGAGGGAAAAGTATTCTTCTGGGAATTAGCCACACTTATTGACATCATGCTTTTGGGACACTGGATCGAGATGAAATCGGTCATGGGCGCTTCCAGAGCATTGGAAGAACTGGCGCGGCTCATGCCGTCCGAAGCACACAAAATTATGCCGAACGGCGACGTGGTTGACGTAGCGATCGATCAATTAAAGCCGGGCGATAAAGTGTTGATTAAACCTGGTGAAAAAATTCCGGCTGACGGCAAGGTATTCGAAGGCGAAACAAGCGTAAATGAATCCATGCTGACCGGCGAGTCGAAACCTGTTTATAAAAGAGCGGGCGATCCCATAATCGGCGGTTCTATTAACGGCGAAGGTTCGGTGACCGTTACCGTGGGTAAGACAGGAAAAGATTCCTTTTTGTCTCAGGTAATCACACTGGTTCAGGAAGCCCAGCAAAGCAAGTCCAAGACTCAGGATCTGGCGAATAAGGCGGCTTTTTGGTTGACGATAATCGCCATTTCTGCCGGAGCAATCACCTTTTTCGTTTGGGTGGTGATTATCCAGAAAGATGTTGCCTTTGCTCTGGAACGGACGGTAACCGTAATGGTTATAACCTGCCCTCACGCATTGGGTCTGGCGGTTCCTTTGGTAGTCGCTGTATCCACGGCTTTATCCGCAACGAACGGATTGTTGATTCGTAATCGCACGGCGTTCGAGATCGCGAGAAATTTACAGGCTATTATTTTTGACAAAACTGGCACGCTGACCAAAGGTGAATTCGGCGTTACCGATACGATCGTATTTAATAATAGTTTTAAGCTGGAAGAAATGATCGAACTGGCAGCCGCTGTAGAAAGTCACTCCGAGCATCCCATCGCAAAAGGAATTACGAATGCCGCTAAAAATCATTATGACGTTCAGAATTTTAAATCCATTCCTGGAAAAGGTGCACTGGGATTAGTAAACGGCAAACAGGTCAGCGTTGTAAGCCCCGGTTATTTAAGGGAAAAAGATCTGCAAGTGGAAAGTGATCGTGTTGAACAGTATCTGGATCAGGGTAAAACGGTTGTGTTTGTGCTGGTCGATAATCAACTGATCGGCGCCATCGCTCTGGCAGACGTTATTCGTCCGGAATCGCGTCAGGCAATTCGCGCCTTGAAACAGATGGGCATAAAAACCATGATGTTAACAGGCGACAACAAAAAGGTCGCTCAATGGGTGGCTGAAGAATTGGAACTTGACGAATATTTCGCCGAAGTGCTGCCGCATGAAAAAGCGCTGAAAGTAAAAGAAGTTCAGGAAAGAGGACTGATCGTGGCGATGACAGGCGACGGCGTTAACGACGCTCCGGCGCTTGCGACTGCCGATGTGGGTATTGCAATCGGAGCCGGTACGGATGTGGCTGTCGAAACCGCGGATATTATTCTGGTTAACAGCAATCCCATGGATGCCGTGGCGATTATTACTCTGGCAAAAGCAACTTACCGGAAAATGGTGCAGAATCTTGCCTGGGCTACGGGATACAATGCCTTTGCCATTCCGCTGGCAGCCGGCGTTCTTTACACTGCGGGAATCATACTCAGCCCGGCAATGGGAGCGGTCCTTATGTCGTTGAGTACGGTGATTGTGGCGTTCAATGCAAGGTTGTTAAAGGTGAAAAAAAATTAATGAGTTTGAACTATAACTGTAATGAAGTGTATAATAACTACAATTTAACAAAAGGAGTGAATCATGCGTAAGATGATTTTTATTCTAAGTATTTTGTCAATCGTTCTGTTCTTTTATCCGGTCAATGCACAGGATACACAGGCAGGACACCATCCGGGTGCCAAGATGCAAGGCGATTCCACCAAGATGATGAAAAGCGGATCCGGAATGATGCAGGGTCATGGCATGATGCAGGGAAAAGGAATGACGGGAATGATGGAAAAAATGCACGAGAAGGGAATGATGTGTCAGGGAATGAGCGCCTTGTTGAGCAAATCCATGCCCGTTATTAAACGTTTACCGACGCTTAAAGAAGAACTGGGTCTTTCCGATCAACAAACGAAGCAGCTTAAAAAGCTTCAGGACAATTTTCAGAAATTCTCCATCGATCAGAAAGCACAAATCGAAAAAGCCCAGATCGATTTAAAAGAGCTGGTCGAAAGTAAAGCCAGCAGCGCCGAAATCCGCAAAGTTCTCGAAAAGATCAGCAAAGCTTCCATTGACAAACAATTGGAAGCTTACAACACGGCAAACGCCATGCTCAAATTACTGAAACCCGATCAAAAGGAAAAATGGCAGAATTTGCAGACAAAGCACAAGAAGGATTGCCCTAATATGAAAAAGAAAGACATGAAAAAGGGCATGCATCAGAAATAATCCGTTAAATCCGGCAGTTGCAGTGATGCGCTGTCTCTTAAAAGAGCGGTTCTCCGAAGGGGGAGCCGCTCTGTTTTTGCGTTTAAAAAAGCGTATGTAGAAAATTTTTTTCTTTAACATTCTGATTTTGTATTTTAAGGAATAATTAAACGACCCGTGCGCCGTTGAAATCGGGATGTTACCCGATTTTTTGTTGAATCTTAACAGCGGACAAAAAAACGATGTCGGAAGATAGTTTATCCGAAATATTTAAAGCCGAAACAGAAAGCAAGGTTCTTCGGAATCAAAGCCTGAGTGAGGATGAAATCGTTTCTTTGCTCATGTCGGAAGAGCCGCGGGACGTCAACTGGCTTTATGATTTGGCTGATCGCGTTCGCGCGCGGTTTATGGGCGACGCCGTTTTTTTAAGAGGAATTATCGAGTTTTCGAATTATTGCAGAAAGAACTGTTTTTATTGCGGCATTCGCAGGGATAACCGGCGATTGAAACGTTATCGGATGACCGTTGACGAAATTGTTCGCACGGCGATCGAAATGGAACCGTTGGGCATAACCACAGTTGTGCTGCAATCGGGCGAAGATATGCGCTTTAACCGCGATTTAACGGGTGAATTAATCAGACGCATCAAGGCTGAAACCGATCTGGCGGTGACGTTATCTCTGGGAGAAAGGAATCGCGAAACGTATGAATACTGGCGCGATTGCGGAACGGATCGTTACTTAATTCGTTTCGAGACTTCAAACCGCGACGTTTTCAGGGCTTTGCATCCGGATGATGATTATGATAAACGTCTGAACTGTATCCGCAATCTGAAAGATTTGGGAGTGCAGACCGGCTCCGGATTCATGATCGGTTTGCCGGGCACCACAATCGAAGATATAGCTCACGATATCTTATTGTGCAGGGAATTGAATCTGGACATGATCGGAATCGGTCCTTTTATTCCGCATCCGGATACGCCCTTATCGCAGGTCGGCAAACGTCCCGGACTGGAATTTTGCCTGCGCGTTCTGGCGGTTACGCGTTTGGTAAATCCCGATGCGCATATTCCCGCGACAACCGCTTTTGACGCCCATCCTCACAAAGGCGGAAGACAATTGGCTTTGCAGCGCGGCGCCAATGTATTCATGCCCAACATGACGCCGCAAAAATACCGTCAAAGCTATCAATTGTATCCCGGAAAAGCCTGCGTGGATGAGGGCGGCGCACAATGCGCTTATTGCACACAATGGCGTATCGATATTCTGGGTCGCACTATCGGTGAAGGACCCGGACATACAATTAAATTACAGAAATTTTAAAATAAGAAAGAAGGCGAAAAATGTCGGAGAATCAAAAACAAAAACAAAAAAATGAACTCCCGCAGCCTTTAAGGAGAAAATTTTTAAATTTTTTAGTCAATACGGGAATTGTGGGATTGTTTGGGTCTGTTCTGTATCCAATCATTCGCTTTTTGGAGCCGCCAAAGACAACCGATGTTTCTCCGTCAAGCGTACAAGCGGGAAAGGTTTCGGACTTAAAACCCAATTCAGGTAGGATTATTCGTTACGGAAGAGAACCGGTTATTTTGTTAAAAACAAAAGACGGCGATGTCCGAGCCTTCAGCGCCATCTGTACGCATCTCGGATGCATCGTTCAGTTCCGCGCCGATTTTGAACATATATGGTGCGCCTGCCACAACGGACATTATGATCTGAACGGAATCAATATAGCCGGACCGCCTCCCAGACCTCTGCCGGTTTTTAAAGTTAATATTAAAGACGATATTATTTACGTGTCAAAGGATAAATTTTCCTAAAACGATCTTTCGGGTTGATTGACGCCTAAAAAATTTGCTGTTTTACCGTTTCCTTTATCGCAATAACCTTAGCGCAAAGATTCGGAACTTTTCGAAAATGGCGGCGCTCGGGTCGGTAATCATTCCGTCCGATGCAAACTCAATAATCCGGACGCCGCGTCGCTTCTTTTTTTCGGAATTGACCCGGCGGAGGTTGAAAACTTACTTCATTAACCTGATTGTTTTTTGACGATTTTTGCTTTTTTCTTCATTATCCGAACGTTGACCGCTTTGTGACGGATAGTTTAAAAGCCCGATAATACGATGCCGGAAAAATCGGCTGTAAATTCCGGATTCGCGGCTCTGTCGGTTAAACCGCTGCCACTCCCAAAGCCACTTTTTTGCGATTCGCGGCTGATTATTTTTCCCTTCCCTCGAAATAGTGTAGAATATTGTTAAATCGGTGTAGAATATTCTTCAATCCACCCGGATGGCTTCAATCTCCAGAATTTGTAACTCCTTAATTATTAGAAAATTATTAGGACTAACAGAATAGATGGTATAATCTTTGTAGAAATTTCTGATAATTAAAACCAATTAAGGGAAGAAGGCATGTTGGATTTATTGATTCGAATAGCGGTATCATCGATCGTTATCGCCGGATTGTTTTATTTATTGTACCGGTCTTCGAAATCTGTTATTGATATGTTCAGTGGAAATGCGGGTTGTTGTCACGGCGGCTCGGGAGGCGGGTGCCCGGACTGCGAAACCGACGGTCCGGATGCGGATGAGAAAGAACATTGCAAAAGCCATATTGAAGAATAAAAACATTTTTGGAAAATAGTAACTATCTATCGGAGGAAATAGGATGGGCATAAGAAAAAAATATATTGTCGGTTTTATTGTAATTCTGATTACTTTTGGATTCTTGGTGTATCGGGGAATGGATGGCGCCATGATGGTTTATGTAAATGTGAGTGAATTGGACACTCAAGACGCAAACAAGGAAAACGAAACTTTGCAGGTAGCCGGAATTGTCGAGCCGGGCTCCATCGAAAGCAATTCTTCAACCCGACAAATCAGTTTTATGTTACAGGATCTGAATAAGCCGGATTATACGCTAAAAGTCAATTACAACGGAATTGTCCCCGATAATTTCAAACCGGGCATTCAGGTTGTGGTTCAGGGAGTCCTTGATCAGAAAAATAAGGTCATAAAAGCCGAACAGATATTGGTTAAATGTCCGTCAAAATACCAAGAAGATACAAAATCCTAAGGAAAGGAGCCGTGATGATTGAACTTGGTCAGATTGGATTGATGTTGAGTTTTGTGCTTTCTCTTTATGCTCTATTTGTTTCGCTGATAGGCATAAAAAACCGATCCGGTCAATTTCTGGTGAGCAGTCACCGTGCTTTTGACAGCAGTTTTTTGCTTTTAAGTATTTCTGTTTTTGTTCTGGGTCAGGCGTTAGTCACAAAAAATTACGAATTGCGCTATGTGGCGGATCATGTCAGCAACAATCTGCCTGCTTTTTATGCTTTTTCCGCTTTATGGGCGGGACAAGCCGGATCGTTGCTTTTCTGGGCATGGTTGTTGGCGCTTTTTACAATTATTGTAATCCGCCAGAATCGTAATAAAAATCTGGAATTAATGCCGTATGTAAATGCAACACTTGCCGGTATTCTGATTTTCTTCCTGTTTTTGTTGGTATTTTTTACCAATCCTTTTGAAAAACTGGGGTTTGCCATTGCCAATGGTCAGGGGTTAAATCCGTTGTTACAGAATCCGGGAATGATTTTTCATCCGCCCACTCTTTATTTGGGATATGTGGGCTTTTCGATTCCTTTTGCTTTCGCCATTGCCGCGCTTATTACCCGCAAGGTGGATAGCGATTGGATTACTTCCACCAGGCGCTGGACTTTATTCTCCTGGCTGCTTCTGACCATCGGTATCATATTGGGTGCCAAGTGGGCTTATGTGGAATTAGGCTGGGGAGGATACTGGGGCTGGGACCCTGTCGAGAACGCTTCTTTTATGCCATGGTTAACCGGCACTGCTTTTCTTCATTCGGTGATGATTCAGGAAAGGAAGAGCATGCTGAAGATATGGAACGTCTCTTTAATTATCATCACGTTCCTTCTTACCATTCTGGGCACATTCATTACGCGAAGCGGAATTATCTCCTCGGTTCATTCGTTCGGAGAATCCAATCTGGGATATATTTTTATGCTGTTTTTAAGTACTTCCATTTTATTCTCGCTTTATTTAATCCTCACAAGGCAGGAAGAACTACGCAGCCGCAACAAGCTGGATTCCTTTTTATCGCGTGAATCCACCTTTCTTTTCAATAATCTGATTTTAATAGGCGCCGCATTTGCAATCCTTTGGGGTACGTTGTTCCCCATTATTTCCGAAGCAGTCAGGGGAATCAAAATTACCGTGGGTCCGCCGTTTTTTAATACCATTACTGTTCCCATCGGTATCGCTCTGATCCTTCTTACCGGCGTATGTCCGCTCATTTCGTGGCGGAAAGCCAGTATCAATAATTTTCTGCGTAACTTCGTTATTCCCGTGAGCGTTTTTGCGGTGGCGTTAATCTTCCTTTTTGTGATGGGAATTCGCAGCATATATCCGTTGATGTCGTTTGCGCTGATCGCTTTTGTGTTAACCACCGTGTTCATGGAATTTTATCGCGGCGTGCGAGCCAGAATGCACTATGACGCCAACGTTTTTATCGCTTTTAAAAATCTGTTGTTCAAATTCAGGCGCAGATACGGCGGCTTTATTGTCCACATCGGTATTATGCTCATGTTTATTGGAATTACGGGCTCTTCCGCCTTTGGAACCGAAAAGGAACAATCGATGAAAAAAGGCGATGTTCTCAAAATTAAGAATTATGAGTTAACCTTTATGGGGGTCGATCAGTTTAAAACCGCCAACGCTGAAGCCATCAGCGCGACCATCAAGGTAAAGCGCGACGGGGAAGATTTAGGTCTTTTGCATCCCTCGAAACACTATCATGAATTGCAAAAACAAACCATGACCGAAGTTGCTATCTTATCGGATTATAAGGAAGACCTTTATTTGATATTGGGAAGCGTTACCGAAGACGGAGCGGCGTTTATAAAAGCCCATATTAATCCTTTGGTGGCGTGGATCTGGTGGGGGAGTTATGTGTTAATTCTGGGAACGATTATCGCAATGTGGCCCTATCGGAAAAGATCAAAAGAGTCTCAGATGCTGCAAGGAACCGAAAAGCAGTCCCAACAATCTCTAACTTATCAAACCGACAAAGAAACTGTGTGAGGAAATTATGAAACCGGTAAACTTTGTTTTAATTCTGATTTTTCTGTTACTGCCTCTGACGGCTTGGAGTTCGACTACAGTATCCGAAGTGGAAAAGAATTTGATGTGCACCTGCGGTTGTACCATGGCTCTGTACACCTGTGAATGCGGAACGGCGGCGAAAATGAGAAATCAGATTCAAGCCATGATTGATAAAGGGATGGACAAGGATAAGATAATTGCTACCTACGTTAATCAATACGGAGAACGGATTTTGTCCGCTCCGACGAAAAGCGGATTTAATCTGGTGGCGTGGATTCTTCCCTTTGTGGTATTAATTGTAGTAGGATTTCTTCTATATAAAGCCCTGCGGCGATGGAGTATTAACTCGGAGCAGGATGATGAAGAAATGCTTCAGACAGAAGTGGAAGCGCAGTACAACAAAAAACTGAAGGAAGAACTGGATAAATTTGAAGAAGGAGAGGGCGAATGAGTTATGTAATCGCAACCTTTTTAAGTTTGGGAATATTGGGATATGTGTTGTATCCTTTGTTTCAGACGAAATATCGTCTGCATTACGTGCCTTTTGATTTGGAAGATCCGGATTTATCCGTTTTAAAAAAGACAAAAAACGAATTACTATCGGCTATCAAGGAAATTGAGTTCGAATTTCGGATGGGGAAAATTGCTTCGGATGATTATGAGAAGCTTAAAACGGATTATCAAAACCGGGCGCTGCATGTGCTGAAAAAGATCGACGAATTTGATAACGGCGAGCCTGGGAGCGGCGATCTGGAAAGCGAAATTTCGAAATACAAACAGCAACTGAAAACCGCATCGCCGATACGCGGCGACGCAAAATTTTGCACGCAATGCGGTAAAAAGAATGAAGCTGGTTATAAATACTGTTTTAACTGTGGGGAAAAATTGTAATTCCCAAAATATCTGGAGGAATAAAAATGAATCGAGTTTTTCTTGTTTTATTTTTTGGTCTGAGCGTGTTATTGTCTTCTTCTTCCGGCGGCGTTCTGACCGGCAAAGTCAAAAACGGAACAGCCGGTTTTACCGTCCCCTCGGACATAAAGGTCGAGATCAATGAATATCGGAGCAGCGGACAAAATCCCGCGCAAAGGACGCTCGGCGTAATAGCTTCCGTTGATTCCAAAGGTCGATTTATATTTACCGATTTGCCGGAGGATTCTACCGTAGCGTATGAACCGATGGTCACTTATCAGGGAATCAAGTATTACGGACATGCGGTCTCTATAACAAAAAAACAACCCAAGGCGCAAAGCGATATTATCATTTACGAGACTACCCAAAGCGATTCCAACATATCGGCGCTCAGGCATCACATGATACTTTCGCCGGGCGAGGGATTTTTAAACATAAAAGAAGTGGTGATTTTTGAAAACAAAGGCGACCGTACTTATATCGGTAAGGGACTGGCAAAGAACGGAAAGTTTCGGACTATTACTTATAAGCTTCCGCCAGACGCCGAAGAGGTTCAGCTTGGAAAAGGCGCCATGAGTTGCTGCATCGAATTTGAGCAAGGCGGCTTTTACGACACCATGGAATTCCCTCCGGGAAAGAAGCAGATCACCTATTTTTATCGCATAGACGCGCCCGAGAAAACTCTGGAAATTTCCAAGTCTATTACATTTTCCACCATGGAGCTGGATATTATTCCCCTTGATCCCGCCATTCAAATAACAGGACCAAATATAAAAGAAACAGCTCTGACAGGTACCCGCACCCGGATGTTTGTGGCAACCGATCTGAATAAGGCTTCGGTGCTTTCGCTAAACATATCGGGATTGAAAGGGAAACCGTTCAACGCCAGTTATCTGTTCTTCGGTATTTTTACCGGTTTGTTGTTAATCGGATTTTTTATGGTTTACCTTAAAATCAAGAAGAATCGCCGGAATGTTCCGGAAGAAAAAGCGATTGACGCCGGTATCGATAAAAAAGCGGAACGAGAGCGCCTGGTAAGGAAAATCGCTTTGTTGGATGTTTCCTTCGAATCGGGTGAATTGGAGGAAAGCGAATACAAAAGACAGAGGGAAGAATTGAAAAAGCAGGTGAAGAATCTGGAAAAAACAACTTAATCATATTAAAACAACGATCAAACCAAAATCCATTAAAACAGGAGGGTTATAAAATGGTCAAAGATCCGGTATGCAAAATGCAGATCGACAAGCGGCATCCGCCCGCAACTACCGTTTACAAAGGCAAAGAGTATTATTTTTGCTGCGAGGATTGCAAGCTAAAATTTGAGAGCGATCCCGAAAAATATCTTCAAGACGAGGATGAGGAGTCATAGCAATCGCGGAAAATTACCATTAGTTAATTATTTTCGGTAGGGAATTGATATTCCACTCGCCTTCGCTTTTTAGTACGGCGTAAACCGGATTGCTTAACAAGCGGCTATCGATTTTTAAACGGAACAAACAAATTCAATTTTGGATGCGCGACGAACTCTCTTTTTGCCCGATAACGAATATTGTTGCATAAAGTACGACGTCAGCGCTCCGGCATCAGAGAAAATAACAATTACGAAAGTGATATCGGATAACAGAGGCGGTAACAGAAAATGAATAATAAAGTGAAGAAGTCAATTGAACCAAAAACCACGGACAAAGTATTCGAGCGATTCTGGATTATCGCCGCTGCAATAACATTTGTTTCTTTCAGCGTGTTGTCTTTTGAAATCGTTTTAACACGAATTTTCTCTGTGATGCTCAGCCACGACTATGTTTTTGCCATTTTATCGTTCGCCATATTCGGATTAGGTCTTGGCGGCATTATTTATCATAAGTGGTATAAAAAATATGTTTCCGCCCATTTAGGAGAGATAGCCGCATTATATTCTCTTTTAATCATTTTATCCGTGCTGTTAATAATAAAACTGCCCATTTTTAATAATCCGCGCCTGGTGGATATTCGGCTCTGGATATACATATTCTTAGCCACTGTAACTTTTATTTCAGCAGGTCTGATTCTGTCAGCCGTTTTTCAGAGATTCCCCGAACGAATTTCCGTTCTTTACGGATTTGATTTAACAGGAGCGGCTCTTGGGGTAGTGGGAGCCATCCTTCTGTTAAATAATTTTAACGGAATTACCGCTGTGTTTATTATCGCCGGAGTTTCTCTTGTCGGAACCGTTTTAATTAATGTTTTCGAGAAAAGATTTTCGACAATTAGTTTTGTTTTAACCGGCGGTTTGGTCCTCATGATATTCTGGGCGTTTGTGAACACTTCGCTTACGAACGTGCCGATAGCCATGGATCCTAATAAGGACATGTACCGGATGTTGAATCATCCGCTTGAAAGGGCAAAGATAATCGAGAGCCGGTGGAACGCTTTCGGGCGGACAGACCTTGTGAAAAGCGAAATAACGAAAAACGAAATGGTATTATTTGTGGACGGAGCCGCAGGTTCCCCCATGTATAATTTTAATGCGCTGCTCAAAAGTAAAGAAGCCACCTCGCAATTGATGCATCATTTCGGGGAGTCGTTTCCTTTTATGTTCCTGGAAGATAATCAAAAAGACAGCGCCTTGATCATCGGACCGGGCGGCGGACGGGATGTGATTATTGCTCTGCTGAGCGGAGTGAAATCCATTACCGCGGTTGAGGTTAATCCGGCTATGGTAGAGATTGTGAAAGAATATGAAGACTTTAACGGCGGAATTTACACGAAAATACCCAACGTTAAGGTGGTGATTCAGGAAGGCAGAAATTATCTCCGAACCTCGAAGGAAAAATACGATCTGATTATGTTGGCGTTGCCGGTGATTAAAAGCAGCCGCAGCATAGAAGGCTTTGCCCTGACCGAAAATTACCTTTTCACCGTAGAAGCTTTTGATGATTATTTCGATCATTTAACGCCCGAAGGAAGGTTGATCATCGTTGCCCACGGAGATGTGGAGATTTACCGGTTGTTAAACCTGTATCTGGAAATGAACAAGCGGAAAGGACTCCCCGTAACCGAAGCCATGAAGCATATATATACTCTGGCAAGTCCGATGATGCCCACAATCGTTTTTCAAAAACAGCCGTTTGACAGCGCAGGCGCTAAACTACGACACGAACTGCTGCATAAATTAGGATACGATAAAGGCAATTATTATGTGCCCCTTGTTAATCAAATGATATTAAAATCTTCGGATCCGTCCGGCATTGAGAATGAATGGTTTATGTTCGATCAGATGCTGATAAATTTATCCAGGGGAGCATTGACCACCGAGGAATTGATCAAAAGCTCCGTCTTTGATATCTCCGTTGTTACGGATGACCGACCTTTCTTTTACGACTTTAAGAAGGGACTGCCGTCAACCCTGACCTCTATCTTTTTGTTTGTTTTATTTGCCATGGGAGTGGTGCTGATTCCCGTGCTTTTTACAAAAAATTCCCAACAAAACTCCAGATCTTTTTTTAAAGATGTGGCGTCCATTAAGCAGCTAAAGATATTTATGTTGATTTTTTCTCTGTTGGGCGCAGGATTCATGCTCATTGAAATCGCATTCTTTCAAAAAATAACGCTTTATTTCAGCCATCCGGTTTACGCCCTAACCGTTATCCTTTTTTCTCTGCTTTTGGGAACCGGGCTGGGAAGTCTTTTTAGTATGAGGATTAAAGAGAATTATTATCGATTCATTACCGCTGCTTCAATAACCGTGGCAATACTTTCTATTATGTACTTAAAATATCTGGATACTATTTTCCAGACTATCGGCAATGCGACCGTTGCCACTCTGCTTATTACGCTGCCGCTCGGATTTTTCATGGGCTTTCCCTTCCCGCTTTCCATTCGTTCGATGAAAGAACAAAAGATGGAAAATTTTATCGCCTGGATGTGGGGAGTGAACGGCATTATGTCTTTATTCGGTTCGACTTTTACTATTATTATCGGTATTCTGTTCGGCTTTTCGTATGCCGTTTATCTGGGCGCCGGTCTGTACGTTCTGATAGCCCTGTTCACATCTGTCGGTGTCAGAAGAAAGCAGTTGGCGGCAGGAGCGTGATGGGTGACGAGTGACAAGTGACGAGTGACAAGTAACAAAGTTACAGAGTGACAGAGTAGATTTAGGAGGAAAATCGTAAAATCCGAAATTAAATATAGAAGTTAGAATTTTAACTCCTTTTTAATGACATTTGATTAAATGTCGATAATCATTTATACGCATTACGCATTACGCATTACGCATTACGCATTACGCATTACGCATTACGCATTACGCATTACGCATTACGCATT
>JAADIP010000105.1:0-39215 GCA_013151275.1 Calditrichota bacterium
AAAACCGCAGCTTATTTTTGGGCAGAATTTGGTAAGCGTATAAGCGGCTTCTCAGGTAACATATTCGTTAAGGGTTAAGAGTTAAGGGTTAAGAGAACCTCTTCAAATTCCTTAACACGGTAGCTTGTGGTCACGGCTTTCTGCATTCTGCATTCTCTTTTTTCATTTTTCTTATTCCTCACGCATTACGCATCACGTTCCTTGTTACTCGTCACTTGTCACTCGTCACGTCTTTTCACCCTTGCCCTGAAGGGCAGAAAAAAGAGAGGTGTTACTTTTTCCCAGCAATAAATTACTGGGCTACTATCATTTAATTCCTACGGAATTTTTCTAAACAACTAAACAACTAAACCTTTAAACATTGTAACTCGTCACGCATCACGGCTTTCTGACAACCTTTAATCTTTAATCTTTAATCTTTTTCCTTTAATCTTATTCATCAGGCTTACCCGGCTTTCAAAAGTTCTTGCAGTTTACGCCTTTCAAGAATTTCCCGCCTTGCTAATTGTTCCGCTTTTTTTCTCGGAAATCCGGCTTCATATTCCATAATCGCCGCCCGCTCTTCGAAAAGCTCCTGTTCCATTACAGAAAAAGATGATTTTGTCCCTCCGAGAACGGCTTGCCCCGACATCGGCGTAATGATCTTCATTCCTGAATTCATTGCTTTGCTCCTTTTGGGTGGTACGTGTGTACACCAAAAATATAAGATAAGGAATGTGAAAAGTCAAGTAAACCCGACCGCAGATTAATCTGATTACTCAGATTACGCAGAAAAAAAAGAGTTTTTGTTTTGGAATTTTTGCAAAAAATAGGAGAGTCTTCATTATTAAAATAGATTTTTTCTTTGCCTGCTTCGAAAACTCTGCGGTTTTTAGCCGCAAAGTTAATTGATTGTTCTGATTGGCGGAAAATGACAGTTCCCGCAATATGATTAATCCGGGTTGATTTGGAAGCGGCACGGGGAAAAATATTCTGTTTTAGCATAAAATTTTGTTTCTCTGTAAAAATTGATGTTAATTTTAAGAAACGGTTTTAATTCGGTTGATTGTTCCGCCTGTTTCCACAGGGAATTTTGTGTTCTTTCTTAATTCAAAAACCGGGCAGGAGTACATTTCCAAATAAAATCTTGCGGAAAAGATTGTCCGAAGTTTAACAAAATTTCAAACAATAAAGGGGAAGTTCAATGGAGCAAAAAGAAGGTTTTTGGATAACTACCGACAAATCGTTATTCGATTTATCGACAATTCACGATTTCTTAAGCAACTCTTACTGGGCTAAAGGCAGGGATATGCAGACCGTCCGCTCGACCATCGAACATTCTCTTTGTTTCGGACTGTTTGACGGCAACCGGCAGATCGGTTTTGCGCGGGTCATTACCGATTACACCACTTTTGGCTATATCGCCGATGTTTTTATTTTGCCGGAATACCAGGGCAAGGGATTGGGAAGCTATTTAATGGAAAACATTTTAGGTTCGCCTCAGCTTAAAAAAATTAAAAGGTTCATGCTTGCCACCAGCGACGCCCATACCTTTTATCAGAAATTCGGATTTAAAAAATTGCAAAATCCCGAGATTTACATGGAAATGCGCAGGTGATTTGCGTTTAAACAAAAAAGGCTCCCCGAAGGGAGCCATGTTGAGGGAGGGAGGAGGAATTATTAGAGGTTAAACATTCTCCTATTATCTACAATGTCCGCTTTTTCTTTAAGCTGTTCGTACCAATTGGTAAAAATCTGACTACGTTTTTCGTTGAGCAATCTGTTCTTAATGGATTCTTTCTGGGCGTTAAAAGCTGCGGAATCGAATTTGGTTTTTTCCAGTAATTTGAGGTAGTAAAAACCGCGATCCGTTTCCACCAGATCGGAAATTTCTCCGGGTTTCAGCGCGAATGCCGTGGCATTGAATTCGACCGAATAGCCGATTCCGGGAACGGTGGAAGCAAGGCTGAACATGCCGGTTACATCATAGCGCAATTTTTTGGAGGGATCGCTCTGCGCAATCTTTTCAAATTCTTCGCCGGCTTTAATTTTATCGTCAAATTGGTGAATGTACTTCCGCGCCAGCTCCCGCGCCTTATCCAGACGAATTCGGTTTTCGATAACCTGCTTAACCGCTTCCAGCGGACGGTAGCCTTTGGGTTCGATTTTTGTAACGCTTACAACGATATACCCGTTATCGATACGATAAAAATTGGAAACCTCATTTAATTCGGCGGCAAAGGCAAAAGCTTTGATAGCCGCGTGATTTCCGATACCCGGAACAAAGTCGCCTTCTTCGGTAAACAAGGGAGTGGTGTTGACTTCGTATCCGTTCATCTTAGCCTGTTCCATAAAGCCGTGGTTCTTTGCATCTTCCGAAAATAAGCGGGCGTTGGTTTCAACGCTTTCCACATGAGAAGGCGCGGGATGCACCTTCATTAAAATATGGCTGACTTTAACTTTTAGTTTCCCGTTTTCCTTCTTTTTGTCTTCAACCTTGATCAGGTGATAGCCGTAAGCTGTCTGGATGGGTCCGACAATGTCTCCCACTTTGGCGTTGAACGCCGCTTCTTCAAACGGTTTAACCATATCGCCTCTTGCGAAATAACCCAATTCTCCCTTGTTGTTTTTAACCGAGGGATCTTCCGAATATTCCAGCGCCAGGTCGTTAAAATTTTCGCCGTTTGCAAGACGTTGCTTGATGGAATCGAATTCTTTGAGTACGCGCATCGTATCTTCTTTTGTCGTTTTGATCTGAAATTTAACATAAGCAAGCTGCCGGCGTTCTTCCTGAACAAATTCGTCTTTATGGGTTTTGTAGTAATCCTTAATCTCCTCGTCGTTAACTTTAATCGAATCCGAAAGAAACTGGAAGGTGGAAGCGCCAAGATATTCGACCTTCATTTTGATGTTGTTTTTTTCAAACTCGTCGCGTATTTCTTCTTCCGATACCCGCACCGTGTTGGTGATAATATTCTGCAATTTAACATAAGGAATTTGTTCGCGGTAAATTTGTTCTATCTGCTTCCAGGGAATATTCGGATTACCGAGCGCGGCGCGATATTTTTTTATGTCAAACACGCCGTCGGTCTGAAACGCCGGATGCTTTTTAAAATCTTCCAGAGGATAATTAAAAATCTGGTAAACCACTTCGGAATCGCTGACGGCAATTCCGAGATGTTTCATTTCTTCCTGAAAAAGAGTCTGCTGAACAAAACGCTCCCAAACCTGATCCCTTAATTTTTGCATGTCATCGTCGGTAAAATTCGTTTTACCGGTACGAGCGCTTTCTTCGCGATATAATTGCTGGAAAAGTTCATTAAATTCGGAATAAGTCAACTTTTGTCCGTTGACCTCTCCGACAGTATCTCTTTTGCGGGATTGGGTCGAATAGTTTGCGCCCCATTCAAAAACCATCAATGCGATAAATGCCGCCGCAACGAGAATAATGAAAAATTTACTGAATTCACGAAGTTTTGTCATCATAAAGCTGTATTCTCCTACATAGTTTTTAAATTTGATAATCTGGTAAATTTAATTTTAAAAAAGGACAAATTCAACACAGGATTTTGTGAAACCAGATTTTTTTAATCGACTTACAATCTTAAGCCCAAAAAATCTGCTTGATTTAATCTAATTAGTGGATTAAATTGCCTGATTTGAAACAATAATAATTATTACAACGGATTTAATTTATGGGAAAAATTATTGCTATCACCAATCAGAAGGGCGGCGTCGGAAAAACGACCACAGCTATTAATTTAGCCAGTTGTATTGCCATTGCCGAAAAAAACGTCCTTTTGGTGGATATCGATCCTCAGGCTAATGCTACCAGCGGATTGGGCTTTGTCCCTGACGAGCAGATTTATTCAACTTATGAACTCATAATGGATAATTTGCCCATTGAAGAGGTTATCACAAAAACCAAAGTGCCCTATCTGGAAATTGTGCCTTCGCATATTCGCCTTGTTGGCGCCGA
This sequence comes from Calditrichota bacterium, assembly GCA_013151275.1. Lineage (GTDB taxonomy): Bacteria > Calditrichota > Calditrichia > Calditrichales > Calditrichaceae > Caldithrix. Next base: position 3,959 of record JAADIP010000105.1, read on the forward strand.
AGTGGAATTGGTGGATCAGCCCTCAAGAGAAAGCAAACTTAAAGATCGATTGAGATCTAATAAAGATAATTACGATTTTATTTTTATCGATTGTCCCCCTTCATTGGGTTTGCTTACTTTAAACGCCTTGAATGCCGCCGATTCGGTTCTTATCCCCATTCAATGCGAATATTACGCGCTGGAAGGATTATCGCAGTTGTTGAATACCATTCATCTTGTTCAAAAAAACCTGAATCAGAATCTCACAATCGAAGGCGTTCTTTTGACCATGTATGATAATCGGCTCAATTTGTGTAATCAGGTGGCTTCTGAAGTTCGCGAGTATTTTAAGGAGAAAGTTTATAAAACGGTCATTCATCGCAACGTCCGTTTGGGCGAATCGCCAAGTTTCGGAAAACCGATTATCATGTATGATGCGGTTTGCGTGGGAAGTCAGGATTATATTAGTCTGGCAGAGGAAGTAATAGGTGAAGAAAACAAATAGATTGGGCAGAGGACTTAGCGCTTTAATACCCGAACGAGACAGGGTAGAGGATTCCGTTCGGAAAAAGGGAACTTTAACCGATATCGAAGTCGCCCGCATCCGACCCAATCCCTTTCAGCCTCGTCAGGATTTTGATCCGGACCGTCTGGAAGAGCTGAAAGCCTCTATTCATGAAAAGGGAATAATTCAACCCATTACCGTACGGAAAAAAGATAATATTTATGAATTGGTCGCCGGCGAAAGGCGCTTGCGGGCGGTTACAGACCTGGGTTTCGAAACGATTCCGGCTTACATAATTCAGGTTGAAACAAAAGAAGAGATGTTGGAATTGGCGTTGATCGAAAATGTTCAGCGCGACCGGTTAAATCCCATTGAACAGGCGCAGGCATTCCAAAGATTAATCGATGAATGCAATTTAACCCAGGAAGAAGTGGCGAAAAAAATCGGCAAAGACCGTACAACCATCACCAATTTTTTACGTTTATTGAAGCTGCCGCAAAAAATTCAGGAAAGCGTAAAACACGAAGAAATTACCATGGGGCACGCCAGAGCCCTGCTTTCGGTGGATGATCCCGACATACAGGAAAAAGTCTGGCAAAAAGTGGTTAAAAACAAGCTTTCGGTTCGCAAAGTGGAGCAGCTCGTCAGAAATGTCACCGAGGAAAAAGAGGCGGAAAAGAAATCCGTTCGTCCGAAACGTTCCGTTTATATTCAGAAAATGGAATCTGAGCTGCGCGAAATTTTCGGAACCAAGGTGAATATTCGCTCGAGAAAAGAAGGCGGAACAATCGAAGTGGAATTTTATTCTCCGGAAGATTTGAACCGCCTTTATGAAATTTTTGAACGATTAAAAGATTAGCGGGTGTTTTATGGCTCATCGAAAACCCGAAAAACGATATATTAATTTTCTCATCATTCCCGACGGCAAGGAAGAACCGCGCTCGCTGCGTCTCAGAACGGGAGTGGTTCGGCTGATCATAGGTCTTTTAATTATTTTTTTGGTTCTTGTCACCGGCGGATTTATGGCGTATTGGAAACTGGGCTCCGTAATTCTGGAAAATAATCGCCTGCAGGAAGAAAATTTTAAATTGGTCAAAAGTCTGAAGCAGGTCGATCAGATCAAAGAGAATTTGAGCCTGTTACAGAATTATGAGAAAAAAATCCGTTCTTCCTTTCAGGGATATATTCAGGTGGAGCCGCCTTCCGAGACGGATTCGATTTCCTGGAACGAGATCAATTTTGAAACCATGAATATTGACAAGCAGCGAAGTTTGTTCAACAGCATTCCTTCTTTGATTCCGGTTGAAGGATTTATGGCGCGCGGCTTTGAGGCAAGTTCGTTGTTCAGCGATGTTCATCTGGGAGTGGATATTGCGGCAAAGACCATGACCCCGATTCGCGCTCCGGCGGACGGCGTGGTTGTGTTTGAGAGTTGGACCGACGACGGCGGATATGTTTTGGTAATTCAGCACGCTTTTAGCTTTCTGACCGTCTATAAACACAATCAGATTAATTTGGTCAACGAGCTGGAAAAGGTAAGAAAAGGGCAGGTGATTGCTTTGTTGGGTAATACCGGAAAAATCACTTCCGGACCTCATTTGCATTACGAAGTATGGCGAAACGGGAGACCGGTGAATCCCATAAATTATTTAAACGAACGATAAACCAATTAACAACGAGGGGAATATGGCTTTTAAATCGAGCAGCAGCGAGGGTAGTTCCACCGAGTTAAATTTCATCGGAAAAGGAACGTTTGTCAACGGAGAGATTTTTACGGAGAGTAATTTACGCATCGACGGTAAGGTAAAAGGTAAAGTTGTTTGTAAAAATACATTAACAATCGGCGAAACCGGGCAGGTCGAAGGAGAAGTTGAAGCGACCAGCGCCATTGTCGGCGGAAAAGTAAACGGCAAACTTTTTATCAAACAAAAACTTGTGCTTGAATCCAAATCGAGTTTAATCGGTGAATTAAAGGCTAGTAAGCTGATTATTGACGAAGGCGCGATTTTTCAGGGCATTTCCGATATGGGAGCCGGCGAAAAAACGCCTCAGCTAAAAAGCCAAATCCCAAAACAAAATGAAGAAAAATAAAAAAGAGCCTGTGCACAAAGATTTACACAGGGCTTTCCACCTTGCGGCGCCTTATCTGAGCATTGCTTATGTGATGATCGGCGGCGTACTCTTCTTTGGTTATATCGGCAACTTTTTTGATAAAAAATGGGATAGCAGTCCCTTGGGAATAATTACGGGCGTGTTTTTGGGATTTGGATTGGGTCTTTATAATATGGTTAAAGTCTTAAAACAATTCGACCGAGAGTAAGCATGAAAATCAAAACGTTCATTATCGGAGTATTGGTTATTTTGGCGGTTTACAGTCTGGGTGGTTGGGGATTTTCGGAGCTTTTTAATTTTAGCGAAAAAAAAACGGACGCATTGTGGATTTCGGGAATAATCAATACGATAAATATCGTTGCGGCATTTTTAATTACAGAATTCACGATAAAAAAAGAAGCTAAACAATTTATGCGGATCTTTTTTACGGGAATGGGAATTCGGATTTTGCTTTTATTAATTGCGATTATTTCGATTTTGAAATTTACAAGTGCAGATCAATTTACTTTTATTGTATCATTATTTATATTATACGTCTTGTATCAAATTTGGGAAATTTGGTTGATCAATAGCTATCTCAGGAAGGAATAAGCAATATATGGCTATGATGAGTTCGACGACGGTGGCTGCTGACACGGTAGCCCAGGAAAGTGAAAATTTAAGCGCCTGGATTCAACATCATGTTCAAAATAGTTCCGAATGGGTTTTACCCGGTTATAAACTTGAATTGCCGCATTTTCCGCCGATTCATCTTTTTGGAATAGAGATTGATCTCTCTATTTCCAATCATGTCATCATGCTGTGGGTTGCCGGATTGGTTACCATCCTGCTGTTCACCGTGGCTTTTAAACGCAAAGGCTTAATTCCCGGCGGGCTCGGTATCTTAATCGAGTGGCTTGTGATTTTTGTGCGTGATGAAATTGCCATTGCCAATATGGGGGAAGAACACGGTCGTAAGTTCACTCCTTTGTTGGTCACATTCTTCTTTTTCATTCTTACCGCAAACCTGATAGGTTTAATACCCTTATTTACAACTTCAACCGGCAATGTAAACGTCACGGCTGGTCTGGCGGTTATCACGCTGCTTTCCACCCAATTTTTCGGGATTAAAGAACACGGATTGTTCGGCTATTACAAATCGCTTGTTCCACACGGCGTTCCCTTATTGCTATGGCCGCTTATGTTTGTGGTCGAAATAATGGGCATTATCGCCAAGCATGTGGCGTTGACCATTCGTCTTTTTGCCAATATGATTGCCGGACATATTGTTTTGTTTGCTTTTTTAGGATTGATTATCTTATTTAAAACATTTATTGTTTCCCCCGTGTCTGTGGGATTCGGAGTTTTTGTTTATTTTCTTGAATTATTAGTCGCCTTAATTCAGGCATACATTTTTACGATGCTTTCGGCATTGTTTATCGGAATGAGTGTAAATCCGGAACATTAATCAAAGAGAAAGTAAAGAAACACAAATTTAAGGAGGTTTATCAATGGGAGCATGGTCTTATGCTTTAGCGTATCTGGCAGCCGGATTAGGTGCTGGACTTGTAACTTTCGGAGCTGGTTTTGGAATCGGTAAAATTGCTGCGGCGGCTATGGACGGAACCGCACGTCAGCCCGAAGCCGGCGGCGCAATTCGTATTACCATGATTATCGCCGCGGCTATGATCGAAGGTATCGCTCTGTTTGGCGTGGTTGTCTGCTTCTTGTTAGCAAGTATCAAACCTTAATCTTGGGGACTAAATTATGCTCGAATTAGATCCCGGAATGATGATCTGGACATGGATTACCTTTTTTGTTGTGTTGGTAGTTCTGTCCAAAGTAGCGTTAAAGCCGATTCTCACGACTATCGAAGATCGTGAAAAGGCGATTCGGGAAGACCTGGAACAGGCTCAAAAGCAACGGGAAGAAGCCGAACAACTGCTTCAGAGACACCGGGAATTAATGGCTAATACCGAAAGCGAAGCGCAGCGGTTGCTTAAAGAAAGCCGTGAGCTCGCCGAGCAAAGACGGCAGGAGCTGCTGAATCAGGCTCGGAAAGAATCGCAAAAGGTTGTGGAACAGGCTAAAAAAGAAATCGAGCAGGAAAAAGAAAACGCTCTGATTTCGTTAAGGACTGAAATCGCAGACCTGGCTGTTAATGCCGCGGAAAAGATCATCATGCACAATTTGGATGACGAAAAACAAAAAGCGATTGTTAACGAATACATTAAATCGCTTCCTAAATCTGCAAAAAATTAAACAAGGAACGTGTGCATTGAACCGAGTAGCCAGAAGATACACAAAGGCACTATTTGAACTTGCGCAGGAACAGAAAATCCTGAGCAAAATCGATCACGATATGCAGTTGATCCGTAAACTGATTGAAGAGAGTTCGGATTTTCAGGACTTTTTGTCGAACCCGTTAATTGCCGAAGCCCAAAAACAGGATATATTAAAAGAGATATTTGAAAAAAAGGTCGAACAATTAACGCTGAATTTTCTCGAACTTTTGGCTTCAAAGCGTCGTATTGCCGCCTTGCCCGCAATTGCCACGCAATTCAGGGACATGATGCTGAAATATCAGAACATTGTGGAAGGCGAATTGATCAGCGCCGTTCCTCTGGATCGGGAGCAGTCTGATTTGATTAATAAATATTTGGAAAAAATGATTGGGAAGACGATTCGCCTGGAGCAAAAAATCCAGCCGGAAATTATCGGCGGATTTGTAGTGCGGGTACAGGATATGGTGATTGACAGCAGTATCCGATTACAGTTGAATAAGCTGCGCGAGAAACTAACAGCTCGGTAACATAAAATAATATGAGGAAAAATCAATGGGTGATGCAGTAAGACCCGATGAAGTATCTGCCATTCTTAAAAGGCAATTAAAAGATTTTCAAAAAGAAACGGATATTTATGAAGTCGGCACGGTTCTCCAGGTGGGAGACGGTATCGCGCGGATTCACGGGCTGAAAAACGTGATGGCTGGCGAGCTGGTCGAGTTTCCCCATGAAGTGATGGGGATGGTGCTGAACCTGGAAGAAGATAATGTGGGCGCCATACTCTTTGGCGAAGATACCATGATCAAAGAAGGCGATCAGGTTAGGCGCACCCGCCGTGTGATGGAAATTCCCGTCGGCGACGCCGTGATCGGTCGGGTGGTGGACCCGTTGGGCTTGCCCCTGGACGGAAAAGGGAAAATCGAATCCACGACGAGTATAAAGCTGGAACGAAAAGCGCCCGGCGTAATTTATCGGCAGCCGGTAAAAGAGCCGCTTGCCACGGGTATTAAAGCCATCGATTCCATGATTCCCATCGGCAGAGGTCAGCGCGAGTTGATAATCGGCGACCGCCAGACCGGAAAAACAGCCGTGGCTTTGGATACCATCATTAATCAAAAAGGTAAAGATGTTATTTGTATTTATGTCGCCATAGGTCAAAAAGCATCGACAGTGGCAAAGGTTATTAAAACGTTTGAAGAATACGGCGCCATGGAACACACTATTGTTGTCGCCGCCAGCGCCAGCGAACCTGCGCCGTTGCAGTATATCGCTCCTTACGCGGGCGCCGCAATAGGCGAATATTTCCGCGATAACGGTCGTCACGCTCTGGTAATTTATGATGATTTAACAAAACACGCCTGGGCTTATCGTCAGGTTTCGTTATTATTGCGCAGACCTCCCGGACGCGAGGCTTACCCCGGCGATGTATTTTACTTGCATTCACGTCTTCTGGAGCGCGCCGCCAAACTGAGCGACGAAGAGGGAGGCGGTTCGCTTACCGCCTTGCCGATTATCGAAACTCAGGCGGGCGATATTTCGGCGTATATTCCGACAAACGTAATTTCCATTACCGACGGTCAGATATTTCTGGAATCCGGTCTGTTTTATTCCGGAGTAAGACCGGCAATCAACGTGGGCATCTCCGTTTCCCGTGTGGGCGGTAACGCTCAGATTAAAGCCATGAAGCAGGTCGCCGGTCGCTTGCGTCTTGATCTTGCTCAGTATCGCGAAATGGAAGCTTTCGCCAAATTCGGGTCCGATCTGGACGAAGCCACTCAGCAGCAGTTGCGTCGCGGCGAGCGGTTGGTGGAAATTCTGAAGCAGGATCAGTATCAACCCGTCACATTCGAAAAACAGATCGCCATTATCTATGCCGGAACCAACGGATATTTGGATTCGCTGCCCGTGGGTGTGTTAAAACAATTTGAAAAAGAATTGATCGAACATCTGGAAATGAAATATCCGGAATTGTTGACCGAAATTACCGAAAAGAAGATCCTGAGCGATGAATGGAAAGAAAAGATGAATAAGGTTCTGGAAAATTTTGTTGCCAATTTCAAGGTTGAGGAATAAGCATGGCAAACCTGCGGGAAATTCGCAAACGCATCTCCAGCGTTCAGAGCACACAGCAAATTACCAAAGCCATGAAAATGGTCGCCGCCGCCAAACTTCGCAAGGCGCAGGAGAATATTTTGGCATTTCGCCCCTACGCCTATGAATTACGAAGGTTAATCGCCCATCTTTCCGCCATGACGGAGGACGTTTCTCAAATTCCTTTAATGGCTCGGCGACCGGTTGAAAAGGCTCTGCTGGTTGTGGTAACCGCCGACCGCGGATTGTGCGGCGCGTTTAACAGCAATATCGTCCGCCGCGCTTCCGAACGCTTGAGAGAATACTCGGATACCGAAGCCGAACTCTTTCTGGTGGGGCGCAAAGGCGTTGAATTCTTTCATAAAAGACCGGTGACCGTTAACGGGCAAAAAATCAATTTTTTTAACGAGTTGAATTTTAATGACGCCGTTGAATTAACGGACACCATCCTGAATATCTATCGGGAACAGCAATTTGATCGGGTTGAATTCATTTACAACGAGTTCAAATCCGCCATCCAGCAAAATGTGATTGTGGAGCAGTTCTTACCCTTTGTTCCCGACGAAGAAATAATGAAAAGTCCGCGGCAGGTGGACTTTTTATACGAGCCTGACAAAGCCACAATTCTGAATAACGTGATTCCCAAGCATTTGCATGTACAGGTGTGGCGAATTCTGTTGGAAAGCAATGCGGCGGAACAGGGAGCCCGAATGACGGCAATGGAAAACGCTACCGATAACGCCGAGGAAATGATCCATCAATTAACCATTTTTTACAACCGTAAACGTCAGGCTTCGATTACCACTGAAATTTCGGAAATCGTCAGCGGCGCCGAAGCGCTGAAAGAAAGTTAAAGCCAATGGGAAATTCAAAATTAGGATTAGGTTATGAATAAAGGAAGAATTCGTCAAATCATTGGACCCGTTATTGACGTTGAATTTAAGGAAGGGGAACTTCCTCAGATTTACAATGCATTAAAAATAACCAGAGAAGACGGAAGTTTTTTGATTACCGAAGTGCATCAGCATCTCGGTGAGAATATGGTTCGTTCGGTGGCTATGGATTCCACAGACGGGCTTACCCGCGATATGGAAGTAATCGATACCGGAGAATCGATCACGGTTCCGGTCGGCCCGGAAACGCTTGGTCGGTTGATCAATGTTATCGGCGAACCCATTGACGAAGAGGGAAAGATAAACGCGGCAAAACGCTATCCCATCCATCGACCCGCGCCGACTCTGGAAGAATTAAGCACTTCCGACGAAATACTCGAGACCGGCATTAAGGTTATCGATCTTTTGGAGCCTTATTCCAAAGGCGGTAAAACAGGACTCTTTGGCGGCGCCGGTGTGGGAAAAACGGTTTTGATTATGGAATTAATCCGTAATATCGCCACCGAGCACGGCGGTTATTCCGTATTTGCCGGCGTGGGCGAACGTACCCGCGAAGGAAATGACCTGTGGCTTGAAATGAAGGAATCGGGCGTAATCAACAAAACCGCTCTGGTGTTCGGTCAGATGAACGAACCGCCGGGCGCTCGCCAACGAGTGGGTTTAAGCGGTTTGACCATCGCCGAATACTTCCGCGACGAAGAAGGCAAAGACGTATTATTGTTTATCGATAATATTTTCCGCTTTACGCAGGCTGGTTCCGAAGTGTCCGCGCTTTTGGGACGCATGCCTTCGGCGGTAGGGTATCAGCCGACCCTGGCAACGGAAATGGGCGAATTGCAGGAACGAATCACTTCCACAAAAAAAGGTTCCATTACTTCGGTTCAGGCGATTTACGTGCCTGCCGACGATTTGACCGACCCGGCTCCTGCCACCACCTTTTCCCATCTCGATGCCACTACGGTGCTTTCGCGTCATATCGCGGAATTGGGTATCTATCCCGCGGTCGATCCCTTGGACTCCACTTCCCGAATTCTTGATCCGCGCATAGTCGGCGACGAGCATTATCACGTGGCTAAAACGGTTCAGGAAATTCTGCAGAAATACAAAGACCTGCAGGATATTATTGCCATTTTGGGTATGGATGAATTGAGCGAAGAAGACAAACTGACCGTGGCGCGCGCCAGAAAAATTCAGCGTTTTCTGTCTCAGCCGTTTTTTGTCGCGGAACAGTTTACCGGCGTCAAAGGAAAATATGTCCCGATAGAAGAGACCATCCGCGGATTTAAAGGACTTATCGAAGGCGAATACGATCATATCCCGGAACAGGCGTTTTATATGGTCGGAACCATCGACGAAGTAATCGAAAATTACGAAAAACTGAAGAAACAATAACTATTTTCGCACGGAAGTTGATTAATTTCAAATTGAGATTTATATTAGAAGGACAGCATTCATGGCAATGGAACTTACGGTGCAAATAGTGACTCCTTATGGCGAAGTTTTTCGGGGAGAAGTACAAAGCTGTACGCTCCCCGGTACTGAAGGGGGATTTCAGGTTCTACCTCTTCATGCAGATTTGGTCTCTTTATTGGATATCGGCTCTATTAAAATTCAGATTAATGACCAAACGACCAGGTTTCTGGCAACAAGCGGCGGGTATTGCGAAGTGAAAGACAATGTATTAAAAATTATTGTAGAAAGTGCGGAATTTGCTGAAAAAATTGACCTTAAACGCGCGGAGGCTGCCAGAAAAAGAGCTGAGCAACGATTAAAAAGCACACAAGACGATATAGACATCCCTCGAGCAAGATTAGCTTTAGCAAGAGCGCTGAACAGAATTAGAGTGGCACAATTTGTAAATAGTTTAAATTAAAGATATTTGAATTTTTAACGAATATACAGGTCGAAAAAATTAGATTAATTGGTGTAATTGATCATTTTTCTTGACTGCTCAATAAATAATTGTAAATTTAATTCTGTCAGGCTAATACAGGATTAAACATTTAGGTTTTCTTATGAAAAAAAAGAACCAATCTCTCGTGTTTAGCGCTCTGATCTTTCTTTTCCTGATTTTCAATCTTTCAGCGCAAGAGCAGCAAGCTCCATCCAGTCAAAAGGAATTATTATTTACTTCCGCCTTAAAAAATTATGTGGATGATCTGATTACCGAATTAAGCCTCGGATCAATAGGGCAGGAACGATTCCTGATCCAGCAAATTCGCATGTTGAACGAAGAAATCAGCGCCCGGGTCGGCGGAGTCGAGAAAGTCAGAAAATCCTATTTTGAACTGCTCGATCAACGCTTAGCCGAAGTCAGGGCTTTAAAGCGCCGATTAGCCCCCTATAACTCGGAACGCTTAAACGAATTTTTGAATAAGGTCGAAAATACGATCTTAAATGCGCTTAATAACGGGAAGGTCGATTTCCAGAAACAACGCGCCATCGAAGACGCTATGCAATTGCTGTACGTTGCCGAAGAAATGATCAAGATGGACCCGAACGCCCGCATTGAAAAGGATGCCGAGCTGTCTCAGGACCTGAGCAAAACCGAAAAAAAATTAACGGCGCGGTCTCTTTCCGAACTAAGTTACGAAGATTACAAAGCTCCTGTCACAACGGGTAAAAAAGTAACGATTTATGACCTTTATCGCGAATGGCGTTTAACCGAACACGTTAATTATGAATTACGCTGGACGGACGTTCAGATAATCAAAAAACGATTGATAAAGGAAGGCACTGCCCGCGAAAGAGAACGAATGTTTAAGCGGGAATTGCGTCAGGCTGCCGAAGCGTTCAATTACGGGTTTTATGATCTTGCCGAAAAATCATTCGCCGAAATTCTGGATCGATATTCCTTTATCGGACGGCTGGACGACTGCCTTTTTTACAAAGGACTCTCCAATTTTCTGTTGGAACGCTATCCCAGCGCCGAAGAAGATTTTAAGCGATTTACCCGCGATTACCCCGCCTCAGCCTTTTTGCCGCAGGTATATAAATATCTGATGCGCATTGCCATCCATTTTGAAAACTACGATGACGCCCTGGCGTATTACAAAGAATTTCTCAATACCGGAGTGCAGGGCAGCGATATTTACGACGAAGTCACTTTCATGGTCTCCGCCGCCGCCTTAAAATCCCAGAAATTTGATCAGGCAATTTCCTATTTAAATCGAATCGGAAAAACTTCGTCCTTTTATTATCAGGCTCAATACCTTTTATCCGAAGCGTATATCGGCGTAAACAATTATACCGAAGCCGAACAAATTTTGCAGCAATTGTCGTTTAACGAAAAACTGTCGCCGGAATTTCATTACAAGGTACTGCTGAAATTGGGACTGTTAAATTATGAGCTTGGAAATTATATCGGCGCGATTAAGATTTTTGATATGATCGCCCCTTCGTTTTCTCAATACGATCGGGTTTTATTGGGTTACGCCTGGAGCTACTTTAAACTTGAAATGAATAAGCCTTCGCCGCAGCAAAGAGATTTTTCAAGCGCAATTCAAAATCTTGAAGTATTGATAGACACCTTTTACGGATCGGATTACCTGCTCGAGGCGCGGACTTTGCTGGCTTACATCCATCAACTGAAAAATGATGTTGACGAAGCTCTGTACAATTATCAGTATGTGTTTAAGGCAAAAGAAGCCAAGGATCTGTCGGACGAGTTGAACCAGGAACAGCAGGTTCTGGGACAAATTCTCTCTCAGGCAAAAGAATTGGAACAAAGAGCATATAACGTGGAAGACCCCAATGTTTTTGACCGGGCGTATTCTCTGCGCAAAAAAATATACAAACCCTATTTGCGGGTAAGTTATCTGGATTTAAGTTCCACGGGAATCGCCGCCAAAAGCGAAGTGGATCGCCTGAACCGCCAACTGCAGGAACTGGAAAAGCTGAAAACCGAAGCCAGTCAAAGACAGCGGAAGGATCTGGTAAAAAGAATTGAACGTTTGCAATACAAAATTTATCGCGCCGTGAACACGTTAACCATAGAAAAACCATCGGAATTTTTAGGTTTGAACTATTTTGACGAACACCCCCTGGCGCGAAAAGAAAGCGTAATCGAATTTCGTAACGAACAAATTATTAAAATGCGCAAAGATTTGCGGGATCAACGAAAAGAAATAATTAAGCGGCTCAGTCAGTTGGATATACAAATTAAGCAAGCCGGTAAAGAAAAGAATTATCGAAAATTAGTCGCTTACGAATTAAGCAAAGAGCGATTTCAGGATCTGTTGAACAAATTGGATTATCTTGTGACAAAATCTTATTCCATGGATTTGGAAAGGACAAGGAGCAATTTAAGCAAATGGAGCGACTTTGGCGCTTTCGGTTTGACTAATGTGAAGTTCAGCGTTAAAACAATGACCTCGAAACAGATCGAAGAAATGCAGCGCAGAATCGAAGCAATCAATAAATTTCTTGAATTAAGAAGACAGATCATTGAGCATAAAATCAAACAAATCAACGATCAAATTATTGTAATGACACGCAAAGTGCGTCAGCAGGAGCGGCTTCGTAAACGTGAAGAATTGAATCGTCAATTTGAAGAAAGTTATTTTGATACTCATGATACAGAATTGAATTACGAAGAAGAAACAAATCAACCCCAACAAAAAAATCAACAATAGCTAATTGAAAAGTTGGTTTAAAACAGGTCGATGTGTGAGGCAATGAAAACAAATCATATTATTCTATTGATTATCTTAAGCGCGAGCTTGCTTTTGGGACAACAGGAAAAGTTCTCTTCGGTTGATACTCTTTTTAATAAGATGAAGATTGAAGACTTGATGAAGATTAAGAAGTATTTTGAATCCAAAGCCAAGAATCTTCAGTCCCAGGGGCAAAATTTTCTTTCTGAAGGAATTGAATGGGGTGAAACATTCCTTAAAGAAGAAGGAAAAAAAGTAAAAAACCGCGATGTGGTGTATATCAGATTGGCTGAGTATTATATCGAAGACGCCGAATTAAAGTATGAAGATCGGATTAATCTTTATGACGAACAGTTGACCGAATACGAAAAAAAACTGGCTCTTTACGACAAAGGAATAATTGAAGAAGAACCAGTTCCGCCCGAATTTCCCAAGGTCGATTATTCAAAAGCTATTGCCCTGTATAATCGTCTTTTGAAAGAGTTTCCCACCAGTAAATATGCCGACGACGCGCTGTATTCAAAAGCCTGGTTATTGGAAAGAATGGGAAAAGGCGAAGAGAGCCGCAACGTGTATCGGCAGGTGGTCGAAAAATATCCGGAAAGCACTTTTGCGCCCGAAGCATACATGCGTCTGGCGGAATTCTATTTTTCCCCGCGCGAAGATAAAAAAGACGAAGAACAAATTGTCATCGAGCTGCAAAAAGCGATTCAGTTGTACAAAAACGTACTTCGATACAAAGATTCCAAACGTTACGACGAAGCGCTTTACAAATTAGGCTGGAGCTATTACAAATTAGCCGCAAGAGATCCAAAATATTACAACGACGCCATAACCTATTTTTTAATGGTCGCCGATGATATTACAGCCGCAAAAAAATTCGATCCCGGCGCAGAAATATCGAACCCGGAAGTTCTGCAGGAAGCCATCGAATATATCGGAATCAGTTTTACGGACGAACATTACACGCCCAACGGAGTGACTAAAGCGCGGGAATTTCTGGAGAAGATCGGCGGACGGGAATACGGTCCCGATATTCTAAAAGCAATGGGACGGACTTACGAACGAATCGATGAGCTTGAAAAAGCGATTTTCGCATATAAGACATTGTTGGAGATATACCCAGACTATGTCAACGCGCCGGAAATTCAGCAGCATATCGTGGATGTTCTTTACTCAATGGGACGCGACGACGAAGCTTATCAGGCGCGATATGAGTTATTTGAAAAATATAATCCTCAAAGCGAATGGTATCAAAATCTTGAAAATTCGGATAATCTGAATAAAGTTCAGTATCTGAACGCCGCTTACAAATACAGTGAAGAAGCGCTGCGGACAAACATTGTACTCGATTTGCAGAAGGCGGAAGAACTGACTTCAAAAAATCAGGATGCAACCGAAATATACGAAACATTTGCAAAACATTGTAAAACCTATCTGCAGTCTTTCCCAGCGGACTCTAACGCTTATGAAGTAAACTGGTCTTACGCTTACATGCTGGATACGCGGCTGCACCGCTTTAACGAGGCGTTTGAAGAGTACATTAAAGTTAGCAACGATTATCTTGAAACCGAACATCAACATCAGGCTGCGGTAAACGCCGTTTTTGTCGCCGACACATTGGTCGAAATGAAATTCGGCGCCAGAGATTCGGCTCGAATTAATTTGGCTAATCCTCAGGAATTGATACCCGAAGAGCTGTCCAAGGAAGAATCGATGTTGATTGAGGCTTATAATAATTATATACGACTATTTCCGTTTGGCAAATACACGCCGAATTTTTTGGCGGCGGCGGGCGGAATTTTTTACAATCATAAAATGTTCGCCGAAGCAAAAGTCTATTTTCAAACATTGGTCAAAAGGTTCCCCAACGCCGCGGAACGCAGTTTAGCCTTGCGATCGATAATGGATTCATATTTTGCCCTTGGGAAGTTTAAAGATAGCGAGATTGTCGCAAAACGAATTCTTTCCGAAGAAAATCTGCCCGAAGAGCAAAAAGAATTTGCTCTAAAGAGGATGGGACAGGCGATTTTCAAAAACGCCGAATATTACGAACAACAGGGCGATTTTTTTAACGCAGGTATGGAATTCCTGAGAGTTTATCAGGAAGCTCCCGGAGATCAACGGCTGGTTGAAGCCGCCCTTTACAACAGCGGTCTTAATTTTCAGAAAGCAAAAGACTGGGTGCGTTCCAATGAATCGTTTAATATCTTAGCCACCGAGTTTCCTCAATCGAAATACGCGATTCTGTCTCTCGAAAATATGGCAAAAAACTTTGTTGAAATGGAAAATTATGTGGAAGCCGCCAATACCTATGAGCGGATTTCCACGAATTATCAGACATCACCCAACGCCGAACCTGCTTTGTACAACGCAAGCGTTTATTACCAAAAAGGCGAAGATTGGACAAACGCCATTCGTGTGAACAATGAATACATTAAAAAATATCCCGATCAACCCTATTCCATCGACTTGTTTTTTACGAATGCCCAGCTTTATCTGAAACTGAATAATCTTACCGAGGCTAACCGGATTTACGAAGAATTCGCCCGCAAGTATCCCAATGATCCGAGAACCGTCACCGCTTTTTACGAACGCGGTAAATACTATTATGAAAACGGAATGAGCGATCAGGCGAAAGCCGAATTAAATAACGCCATCAAGCGCAGCGAAGCCTTAAAAAATGCCGGAGAAGATCCAAACGCTTTTATTGCCGCAGAAGCCGTTAACCTGTTGGCTGAAATTTTGCACAAGGAATTCCTGAGCGTCGAGCTTAAACAGCCGCCTTCGAATATCAAAGCCAATATTGAAAAAATGCGCAATTTGATGAAGGAATTAAACAAAACCTATTTACGTGTAATAAGCTACGCTTCGCCCAGAAGTTTTGAGGCTACTTTTAATATCGCGCGAACCTTTGAAGAATTTGCGGATAAATATGTCTCGCAGGAAATTGATCCTAATTTAAACGAAGATCAAAAATTTGTCGCCAAAACCAAGATAAATCAACAGGGATATAAACTTTACGACAAGGCTGTGGAACAATATCAACTGGTTGTGGAGCGAATTCCCGCTCTGGCTGATAAATTTGGTATTAGTCTGGAAGTCACGGAAGAACCGTCCGTTCAGGATACCACATCGGGATCGATGGTGACCCGGGTTACGGTGATGGATTCCACCCGTGATCTGGCGATTAAGTGGTACGAAAAGGCTAAATCAAAAATCTCCCAACTGCTGTACAAAGAAGCAGAAATTACGGCGCAGAATGTTTACAGAGCCGTGGAGGTCAAATCTCCTTATGATAAACCGCTTGAAACTTTGATTTACAAAAGCGAAGTGCTGAACAAATTGGCTCGTCCCGCGATCAAAAAAACCATTGCCGCGCATCTCAGAAATATAGAAGAATCGGTTAAGCTGGGATTGTCAAATAAATATGTGGAAGAATCAAAACGGCAGGTGCTTTTGATATCGAATGTTCTTGGCGAGCAATACGAAGACCTGGCTTTCTTTTCCATTAAAAAATATCATGATGAATTGACCAAACTGGAAGATTTAATTGAGAAGGAATACGGAGCCGTAAATGATCAGGGCGAAGATTATTTTATGGTCGATAACAACGCCAGCCAGATGATCGATTTTGCAAAAGAACTGACCGTAGCCGGAATGCAAGCCTATCAAAGCACAATAGATTTGGCGTTAAATAATAATATTCAAAACGATTTGGTGAAAACCACGGAGAACAATCTTGTCCGTCTGGCTGTGGAAATGACGGATCAAATGACATCATTTGCTGACTCCGCTCAGAATAAATCGAAATATTATCAAGCGCGGTTTGATGAAACTCAAAACTATAATTACGACGACGCGTCCGGGTTTTTTGAAAATTATTTTGTGATGCTCAACGGACATTCAAGGGAAATACTCGATTCTGCCTTTGAGCTTAAAAAACAGTACGATATTAAAAATATTTGGGTCAATAAGCTGGTCTTTCGTTTAATAAAGTTGGATCCATTAGCTTACGCCGAAGAAATTGAAAAAGAAAAAATAACCATTCAAAGCGATTCCTCATGGGTCTATTCGACAACCTATTACCCCGATCAATGGAATAAAATCGATTTTAATGATTCGAGCTGGACGCATGCCGAGGTATTGGTCAGCTATGAAAATCCGTTTGAAGCTCTTGGATTTAATCCGGATGCCATCTGGACGCGTTTTGAGTCCACTGGAAATAATCCGGACACTCTGGTCAATCAAACTCAGGATTCCACTTTGATTTCCGACAGTTTACAAATCGGACAGGTTTCAGACGTTGACACTCTGGTGTTTTTCAGAAAGACTTTTACGATTGACGGTAAACCGGTTAACGGTATAATTTATGTGACCGCAGACGAGGATTTCAGAATTTATCTGAACGGTGAATACCTGTTGGACGATGAAAAGAATGATTATTCGGTTGTTGATACGCTTGATTTTTACACATTCGATTTGTACTTAAAAGAGGGTAAAAACGTACTTGCAGTTGATGTGGAAGACAGAGATATGACGCGCGGCGGATTAAAACTTTACGGATACATCGAAATTTTACCGGCGGATGTCACAAAAGCAGCCGAAGAAATGGCGAAAGAAAAGAAGATCATAGTTGATCCCGCTGTTTTGAAACGCATCAATATTTTAAACAAAGACCGAATTGTTGTAGAAGGAGAATTTTAACCATGAAAGTATTTAAATTTCTTTTAATACTTTTAATTATTGGTTCTTTTCAGATTGTGCTTGGGCAAAACACGCCCCAACAGCAAAGCGCGAATCAGACCGAAGTGATAGATCTGGGACAGACCGAAGTAAAAGTGAAAATCGAAACGCCGCAGGTGCAGTTGTTGACAAAACGAATTACGCCCGAATTTGACGACGTGAAAATTGATCGTTCTTTTAAGAAGGAATTAATCGGCGAAGATGAAAAGATTTCTTTAAAGCAACGGTCTGAATCGACCGAATATGTTAGAATAAATATTGATCAATTAATGAAAACACTAAGATAAAATTTAAGGAGGGTAAGGTTCATGTTCTTGGCTCAATTTGGTGAAGCATTCAAAACCTCTAGCGAAGGTTATATGTTCATGTATGTTATCGCTCTTTTTGGTGCGATTGCATTGGCTATAACCATTGAACGATTCTATTTTATTCTCGTACGTTCAAACGTGAATGCCGATAAATTTATGGCGGAAGTTCGTAAATTGGTGGCTGGAGGAAACATAGAACGTGCTATTGAACTTTGTGAAAAAGGTAAGCAAAAAGCGCTGCCGTTCGTAGTATTACGAGGTTTGAAACGCGCAAACGAGAGCGAAGCGCTCGATTTTCGCGCTATTCAAAACGCAGTGGATGAGGGAACTCTGGAAGTGATCCCTAAGTTAAAAGAACGTACTAATTATCTTTCGATGTTAGCTAACGTTGCCACGCTTACGGGACTTATGGGAACTATTTACGGTTTGATTATTTCGTTTGGCGCGGTGGGAAGCGAAGCTGTATCAGAAGAAGACAAGTCGCGCTTATTGGCTAAAGGTATCGCCGCGGCTATGAACACGACGATCTTCGGTCTGATGGTCGCGATTCCTACGTTGATCGCTTATACGTATATTTCAAATCGTACAAATAAGATTATTGATGAGTTGGATGAACATCTGGTTAAACTCATCAATCTAATCACAGGTAATCGTTAATTTAACTTAGAAGGAATTATCCATGGCATACGAACCATCTAAGCGCCGAAAAGGTGAAGAGCTTGAGATGGAGTTGGATATACGACCGGTTATGAACTTAATGGTCGTATTGATCCCGTTGCTCATTGCCAGTGCAGAGTTTGTTAAATTGAATATGATTGAAGTTAACTTACCGCCTGCCAAAACTTCGGTAGGTAGCGAGCTGGACAAAGAAAAATTGGCTAAGGATAAAGAACAGCAAAAATTATTACGCTTAAAATTAATAATAACCGATAAAGGTATTATCATAGGGAACGAGTCCGGTATCCTGAGAGACGAATCGGGAGAAGGACCGACGATAAAAAAGAGTCCCGATGGCGATTACGATTATGCAAAGTTAAGAGAAAAGCTGATCGAGTTAAAGAAGAAAATAACCGGAAAGGGATTTGCCGACGAAAACCGGGTTATTTTATCGGCGGAACCTCAAATTCAGTATCAGGTTATTATTAGGGTTATGGATAATCTTCAAACCTATGTTGACGATGAAAACGTAATAAGACCGCTATTTCCTGAAGTCAATTTTTCGAAGGTATTATTATAATAAAAAGGGGTGATTGATAAATGGCTTTCCAACCCTCCAAAATAAAGAAACACCTGAGCAGAGAGAAGGGTACCTTAAACCTGAATTCCATGATGGATATGATGACGATTATCCTTCTTTTCCTTTTAAAATCTTTCTCTACCTCAGGTGCCATTGTTACTCCTTCAAAAGAATTGCACTTGCCTTCTTCGACGATTGGCGTAAAACCAAGCAAGCAATTAACGGTTTCGATAGCTAAAAGTAAAATTCTTGTCAGCGATAGAAAGGTTGTAGATAATGACGCGATTCCTCCGGGAAGGATGATTATTCCCGAATTACAGGAACAATTAAAAATCTATGCGGACAAAGAAAAAGAGCTGGAAAAAGAAGTAGGCAAGGTATTTTCGCATGAAATAATAATTGAAGGTGATAAGGAAGTGCCTTTTGATTTGCTTTTAAAAGTGATGTATACCTGTAGTCAATCGGAATTTTACAAGATGCGTTTATTAACCATAAAGAAGAATCAATAATTCAGAAAAGAGAAGTATCATGCCAGGAGTACAACAACAAGTCAACAGGCGTGGTAGGGCAAAAGAATTTGAAATTCACGCCTTTCCTAAGGAATTTGAGAGAAATATTTGGGAAGAAATTGATCGACGGTTTTACATCATTCTCTTTGCTTCATTGGCTCTTGTTTACGGATCTATTGTGTATCTTTCTAATGTTCAATATTCGAAAGAAAAAGTAGAAGATGCAATAAAGAGGGCGTATTTAAAAAAGGTTTATCAGGTAGAATTGGTTACCGAAGAAGTTAAGCCGAAAGAAGTTGCGAGTACGGAAACCGGAAAATCGGGTTTTGAAGAAACGCCTGTTGAAGAGAAAAAGGAAGAAAAACCGGATGTTCGTGCTCAGCGTGATAAGGGAAAAAGAGCCGAAGGTCGCGGAGTATCGGCTTCGGAGAGAGCCGCCAGACGTCGAAGAGGCGAAGCCGCGCGTAGGAATCAAAGAAGCGCCATAGCCGCCAAAGTTGTCGGCGGCGGAGTATTGGGCGTTCTTACTGCTGCCGGAGAGGGCGGAACCGGCATAGCGGAAGAAGGCGTTTTGGGCGATGAGGCAATTGCCGGCGGAGTAGGCGATTTGGATAAAATTCTCAGCGGCGCGCAAACTTTGCAAACCGCCAGCGCTTCTCAACGCCGTTCCAGACTCGGAGCCAGAACAATCGGCGGCGGCGAGGGACAAAAAGGCGCCGGAATCGATGATCTTATCGAAGGCGGTATCGGAGAATCCGCATCCTATTCGCTCGCACGACAAGGCGACTTTTCTTTGAAAATAGCCCGCGGTAAAGTAACCGGAAGAGCTTCGAAAACAACCGCACGTTCAGCCGACGCCATAACTACTATCATCAATAAACATCAGGATGCGATTGTAGATTGCTATAAGCGCGTTGCCCGGCTTAATCCCAATTTAAAAGGCAGCATCAGTATTCAGTTTACCATCGAACCTAACGGCAGAGTCAGCGCTGTTAGAATTATCTCATCCACTTTGAAAAACAGCAAAGTGGAAAGCTGTATCAAACGCCGGGTTCGCAGTTGGCGCTTTCAACCTATCGATCCTAAAGAAGGAAAAGCAATCTTTTTACAGAAATTCGTTTTCATCAGCTAAATTTTGCCTGAATATGATTATCTTAAAAAAAAAGCCGCCGCCGGGCGGCTTTTTTTATTTGTGACTTAATCTTAAAAATAATATATTTAAAACCAATTTTTATACATTGTTTTGCAAGATCATTAGAACAATGATACTTTAATAAAAATATTATTGGAGAAAAAATGAAACGAACACATCATTGTGGACAATTGAATCTTGAGCATCGCGGACAGGAAATTGTGCTGAACGGCTGGGTAAATAAATGGCGGGATCACGGCGGATTGATTTTTATTGATCTGCGCGACCGCTACGGAGTTACGCAAATTGTTTTTAACCCTCAGGTCGATAGTAAAGCCTACGAAACTGCTAAAGCTCTGCGCGCCGAAGATGTTATTGCCGTTAAGGGTATTGTTAAAGAACGCCCCAGCGAAGCCGTTAATCCTAAAATGTCAACCGGGGCGATTGAGCTTTATGTGCATGAGCTGGAAATTCTGAATAAAGCAAAAACCACTCCTTTCGAAATTAACGATTTGGTTGAAGTAAGCGAAGAACTGCGCCTGAAGTATCGTTATCTCGATCTTCGGCGTCAGAAACTTCAACAAAATTTAATAACGCGCAGCCATGTTTGTAAATTGGTGAGCGATTTTTTCCACAGCCATGACTTTGTGGAAATCGAAACTCCCTTTCTGATGAAAAGCACGCCCGAAGGCGCAAGGGATTTTCTTGTGCCGAGCAGAAACTTCCCGGGTCGCTTTTATGCTTTACCCCAGTCTCCGCAAACCTACAAACAATTATTGATGATCGCCGGGTTTGACAAGTATTTTCAGATTGTTAAATGTTTCCGCGACGAAGACCTCCGAAAAGACCGCCAACCCGAATTTACCCAAATTGATGTGGAAATGTCTTTTGTGGATGAAGAAGACGTCATCGATATTTCCAGCCGTTTGATTAAACAATTATTCAAAAATATTGTTGGTTTTGACGTCGCTCTTCCCATCAAACGCCTCAGCTTTCAGGAGGCTTTTGAAACTTACGGTAATGACAAACCCGACTTACGATTTGAAATGCCAATTGTCACATTAAACGAGGTCTTTCACGATTCCGATTTTAATGTGTTTCGCTCGGTAATCGAGAATGAGGGACGCGTCGCTTCCGTTGTTGTTCAACCTGCCGACGGTTTTTCCAGAAAAAAAATCGATAAATTAACCGACAGGGCAAAAAGTCTCGGAGCAAAAGGATTAGCCTATTTAATTTATTCCGGCGGGGAATTCAAAGGCAGCGTGGCAAAATTTTTGTCGGAGAATGAATTAAAAACGCTCTCTTCCAAACTCGCGCTTCGGGAAAATTCCCTGATTTTGATTGTAGCGGATAAATACGATGTCGCCTATTCGGTTTTGGGACAATTGCGCCTCGAAATTGCTCAGGAATTAAATTTAATCAAAGCGGACAGATATGAGTTTGTGTGGATTGTCGATTTTCCGCTTTTGGAATTCAGCAAAGAAGAAAATCGATATGTGGCAAGGCATCATCCGTTTACCAGCCCCAAAGCGGATCAAATTTCTTTACTGGAAGAACATCCGGAAAAAGTATTGGCGCGGGCTTATGATTTGGTTGTCAACGGCAATGAAATCGCCGGCGGGAGTATCCGTAATCACCGCCGCGATTTACAGTCAAAGATGTTCGAAATATTGAAAATAAGCAAAAAAGAAGCGGAAGCTAAATTCGGGTTTTTGCTGAATGCGCTGGAATACGGAGCCCCTCCGCACGGGGGTATTGCTTTCGGTCTGGATCGTTTGGTAATGATTTTAACGGGCGCCGAATCCATCAGAGACGTAATAGCTTTTCCGAAGACAAGTTCCGCACTTTCATTAATGGACGGGGCGCCTTCGGAAGTTTCCGAAGAACAGTTGGCGGAATTAAAATTAAAAATCGGATAAAAATAGCAATAACCGGAAGTTAAATCAAATAATGCTTGACAAAAATAATTTATTTTGTTAGTTTCATTTTAGTTTGAATTTACAAGAGTTTTGTATATATAATCCAGGAGGCG
Source organism: Calditrichota bacterium (assembly GCA_013151275.1). Classification (GTDB taxonomy): domain Bacteria; phylum Calditrichota; class Calditrichia; order Calditrichales; family Calditrichaceae; genus Caldithrix. The sequence continues at coordinate 26,422 of JAADIP010000105.1, forward strand.
TGTCGTATGAACAAATTAAAAATTTTTATGATAGGATTGATGAGTATTGCACTGCTATCGCTGAGTAGTTGTAAATGGAAACCCAGCGAAGAACAGGTTAAACAATTAGAGGAAACAAAGGCTGCTGCGTTATCGGCTGAAAAAACATTAGCCCAAAAGAAAGCCGAGAGACAGGAATGGGAGAAAAAGGTCGCTGCAAAAAAGACGGAATTGCAAAAATTGCAGAAAGACAAAGAGAGTGTACAGACTTTCCAACAGTCTGGTGAATAAGTTTTACGAGAAAGAAATAAAGAGGAGATAAAAATTATGAAATTAAGACTACTATTGATCGTGAGCTTGTTCCTGTCGTTCACTCTGGCTAACGTAGTTTTTGCTCAGCAATCATACAATTATGAAGAGATGACGCAGGAACAGTACAATGCCTTGTTAACCGAATGGCAACAAAGACTGGATACAGCCAAAAAGGGCATTGCTGATGAAGAAGCCAAAATTGAACAGTTGAAAAAAGAATATGACAACCTTCAGGCTCAAATCGATCAAACCTGGGATGAAATCTTTAAATTAGCCGAATCTAATAAAAATGCCTATGACAGCTTTTCCGGAAATTTAAATCAATTGCGCAACGATGTTCGCGCTTTCCTGAATCTCTCTCCCGAAGAGATTTACAGCCGGAGCAACGAACTCGAAGAATTACAGGCTAAATTGGATGAAGTCAAAAAAGATCCTTTTTCCGCGACTGCCGAAAACTCAAAATTGATCGCCGAAATTCAAAGTCTGGTCGATCAGGCTCGCGAAAAAGCAAAAACGGCAGTGCCTCCTACCTATACCGTAATGAAAGGTGATTATCTGTGGAAAATAGCGGCAAAAGACGATATTTACGGTAATCCTTACGCCTGGATGCGCATCTACACTTCCAACTTAGATCAAATTAAAGATCCCGATTTGATTTATCCGAATCAGGCTCTTGCCATTCCCAGAGCTGTTGGACCCAATGAATACCTTGTGCAAAAAGGTGAATTTCTTTCCAAAATTGCCGGCTATCCCAATGTTTACGGCGATTCGTTCAAATGGCAAAAACTGTACGAATCAAATAAGAGCTTTATCAGCGATCCAAATCTGATCTATCCTTTTCAGGTGTTGAAGATTGCTCGCTAAACGTTTATGAACATCGGTTTGGAAAGGCTTCTGGTTGAGAAATACCAGAAGCCTTTTTTTTGTTGTTACAAGAGGCAAAAATGGCAGACATAACGGAAAAAATTTTTACAATACCCGATTCGGTTAACGCTTTATCGGTCTTCGGACACGGAGATTCCAATATCAAACTAATAGAAGAATTCTTTCGTGTCCGGCTGATAGCACGCGGTAATACCGTCAAAATAATGGGCGAACCCGAAGAAGTCGAAAGCGCAATTCACGTTTTGGAAGACCTGATAGCTGCGGCAAAAAGAAAACGGATTTTTACCAGAGAAGACGTGCTCACCTCAATTCAGATTGCCCGCTCCGTTTCCGACGGCGCGGATGTTTCCGCGATAACAAAGAAATCGGCTTTAAATGTTATTAATACCTTTTTGGGAGTTGTTAAACCGCGCACCGGCGGTCAGGAAAAGATGGTGGAAGCCCTGTCTGAAAATGATATTGTTTTTGCCATCGGACCCGCGGGAACGGGAAAAACTTATCTGGCTGTCGCCCTTTCGGTGGCGTATCTAAAAGAGAATCTCGTTAAAAAAATTGTCCTTGCCCGTCCCGCGGTGGAAGCCGGCGAAAGTCTCGGCTTTTTACCCGGAGATTACAAAGAGAAAATCGATCCCTATTTAAAACCGCTTTACGACGCCTTGGAAGACATGCTTCCGAAAGATTTGTTAAAAAGGTTTGTCGATCAGGAAATAATCGAAATATTGCCCTTGGCTTATATGCGCGGCAGAACGCTGAACAACGCTTTTGTCATTCTCGATGAGGCTCAAAATACGACCTTTATGCAAATGAAGATGTTTTTGACAAGATTGGGAGTCAACTCAAAATCCGTGATTACGGGCGATATTACACAAATCGATTTGCCGTCAAAAAAGGATTCCGGTTTGGTCAGCAGCTACAATGTGTTGTCCGGAATCGAAGGCATTGCCTTTGTGGAGCTCACCAACAAAGATGTTGTCAGGCATCCGTTGGTTAAAGACATCATCGATGCTTACGAGCGGTTTGATCAAAAGCAAAACGGGAAAAAATCATCGTAAAACGTACAGCCGGTTGCTTGCACTGGTATTGTAAAATCGTTAGATTGTTGTTTTATCTTAGGTTTAAATGGGGGAGATAAAGAAATGTCCGATTTTAAGGAAGTTGTGATTGTGGGCGCTGCGCGCACTCCTATCGGCAGCTTTGGAGGCGCGTTAAAAGATGTCCCTTCCCCGCGATTGGGAAGCATTGTCATTAAAGAGGCTCTTAAGCGTTCAGGAACGCCGTTTGAAGTTGTTGATGAAGTTATTATGGGAAACGTTCTGCAAGCCAACGAGGGGCAGGCTCCCGCACGTCAGGCTGCACTCGGAGCCGGACTGGATAAGTCGGTGGCGTGTTTGACAATCAACAAGGTGTGCGGTTCGGGACTTAAAGCGGTGATGCTGGCTGCTCAGGCGATTATTACGGGAGACGCCGAAGTTGTGGTAGCCGGAGGTATGGAAAATATGAGTATGGTTCCGTATTATTTACCCAATGCCCGCTTTGGGCATCGGCTGGGGCACGGACAGGTGGTTGACGGAATGATCAGAGACGGATTGTGGGATGTGTACAATGATTTTCACATGGGAGACGCAGCCGAATTATGCGCCAGAGAATGCAATATTCCGCGCGAAGCTCAGGATGAATTTGCCGTGTTAAGTTACAAGCGCGCTTTGGAAGCTCAGGAAAAAGGCTGGTTTAAAGAAGAAATTGTTCCGGTTGAAGTTCCGCAGCGCAAAGGAGATCCCGTAATTGTCGATCGCGACGAAGAGCCGGGCAGAGTAATATTCGACAAAATCCCCAAATTAAAACCCGCCTTTCAAAAAGACGGAACGGTCACGGCTGCAAATTCCTCAAAAATCAATGACGGAGCGGCGGCGGTTGTTGTGATGTCCCGGGAAAAAGCGGACGAACTGGGCTTAAAACCACTTTTCCGTGTCTTGTCGCAGGCATCCACGGCAAAAGCGCCGGAGTATTTTACAACGGCTCCCGCGGATTCAATAAGAAAAGCGCTTAATAAAGTCAATTTAACGGTGGACGATATCGATTTGTTTGAAATTAATGAAGCCTTTGCCGTGGTCACAATCATCAACAATCGATTGTTGAATCTTCCCGTCGAAAAAGTAAACATTCATGGCGGAGCCGTGGCGCTCGGACATCCCATCGGCGCGAGCGGGGCAAGAATTCTTACAACCTTACTGTACGCCATGAAACGTAAAAAAGCTAAACGTGGGGTGGCTTCTCTCTGTATCGGAGGAGGGGAAGCTTCTACTTTGGTTGTGGAATCATTATGAGAGGCAGATTATGAAAAAAAATATCGCAGTTATCGGCGCGGGAACCATGGGCAACGGAATTGCTCATGTGTTCGCTTCATTCGGTTATCAGGTCGATTTAATCGATGTGCAAAAAGACATTCTCGAATCGGCATTAAAAAAAATTGAAATCAATTTGAACCGTCAGTTAAAAAAAGGCGTTATCCGGGAAAATCAGGTTTCGGAAACGCTTAACCGCATTCGGATATCTACCGAAATGCAGACCGCGGCTCAGGCTGGTCTGGTTATTGAAGCGGTTATCGAAAATGATAATGTTAAAAAAGATATTTTTAAAAAACTGGACGAACTCTGTCAGCCCGAAACAATTTTGGCGTCCAACACGTCTTCGATTTCCATAACGGAATTGGCGGCGGTAACGTCCAGACCGGACAAGGTTATCGGCATGCATTTTATGAACCCGGTGCCTGTAATGAAACTGGTCGAAATAATCCGGGGATTATCTACTTCGGACGAAACGTTTAATACGGTGTTTGAAACGGCAAAATCGCTGCAAAAAACGCCGGTGGAAGTAAACGATTATCCGGGGTTTATTTCTAACCGGATTTTAATGCCGATGATTAACGAAGCCGTTTACTGTTTGATGGAAGGCGTGGCGGATAAAGAGGCGATAGATACCGTGATGAAGTTGGGGATGAATCATCCGATGGGTCCGCTGACTCTTGCGGATTTTATCGGGCTTGATGTTTGTCTTAATATTTTGGAAGTTCTCTACAAGGGCTTGGGTGATCCCAAATACCGTCCCTGCCCGTTGTTAAAGAAAATGGTGGCAGCGGGACATTTAGGAAGAAAAACCAAAAAAGGATTTTATACATACGAGTGAAAATGTCAAGAAGAAAAGAACGGGAAATTGTTTTAAAAGTCTTGTTCGCTCAGGAATACAATCCGATTCCCTATACTCAACAACTGGATTTTATCCTGTCAGAGGATGACGATATCGAAGCGGTTACGCCTTTTGTGAAAAAGATGATTGAAAAATGTCTGGAATTGCATGAGGAATTGGATGAACGGATCAAGACCAAACTGATTAACTGGGACTTCAATCGCGTCGCCACCATGGACAGGATTCTGTTAAGGATGGCATTGGTTGAATTTATGTGTTTTGAGGACATCCCGCCGGAAGTCACGATTGACGAGATGATCGAAATCGGTAAAAAGTACAGCACCTCCAACAGCGGTAAATTTATTAACGGAATTCTGGATGCGCTGCTAAAAGAACTTAAAGCGGAAAAAAAGATAAAGAAATCGGGTAGAGGATTGATTACAAAAGTCAGGTTGAATGATTAATTATGGCAATTGCAATTATTTCCGATATTCACGGGAACCTTGAAGCGTTATCCACCGCTCTTGATTATATCAAAAAGCAGGGAATTAATGAGATTTATTGTCTGGGCGATATCGTGGGTTACGGACCCAATCCCAACGAATGCGTGGAAATCGTTCGTCAGCAATGCAAGGTGGTTCTGATGGGCAATCACGATTATGCGGCGATCGGATTGGCGCGAATCGAATACTTTAACGAATACGCCAAAAGGGCGACTTACTGGACAATGGACCGGTTGTCGCAGGAGAATTACGAATTTTTGAAAGCGCTGCCGTTTATGTATCAGACCGATAGAATGATAATGGTTCACGCCTCGCCCACCAATCCCGAACACTGGTATTATATTTTGTCCATGAGCGACGCGCAAATGGAAATGCAGAGCTTTAAACAAAATATCTGCTTTGTGGGGCATTCCCATGTTCCGGTGATTTTCAACCAAAAAGCAGCCATACGCGACAACATTTCAATTGAACCAAATCAAAAATATATCGTTAATGTAGGGAGTATCGGTCAACCGCGGGACGGCGATCCCAGATTATGTTTTGTTATTTTTGAGCCCGATACGGGACAGATAAATTATGTACGTTTAGAATATGATATCGAGAATACATATCAAAAAATTATTAAAAACGGATTACCAACGTTTTTGGCAGAACGTCTATTAAAGGGGTATTAAAAACTATGATCCAAAATTTCATTACAAAAATATTCGGCACAAAGCACGAGAGAGATGTTAAAAAAATATGGCCCTATGTTGCACAAATTAATGAATATTTTGATGAATATGAAAAATTAACGGATGAAGAATTACGCGGCAAGACCGATGAATTTCGTCAGCGTCTGAAAGAGGGCGAAACGGTGGACGATCTTTTACCGGAAGCCTTTGCCGTCGTTAAACAGGCGTGTAAGCGATTGCTGGGCAAAAAATGGATGGTCGTGGGGCGCGAAACCACCTGGGATATGGTGCCGTTTGACGTTCAGTTGATAGGCGGAGTCGTATTGCATCAGGGAAAAATCGCCGAGATGGCAACCGGTGAAGGAAAAACGCTGGTCGCCACCATGCCGTTGTACTTAAACGCTCTGGAGGGCAAAGGCGCGCATTTAGTAACCGTTAACGATTATCTTGCGCAGCGTGACGCCGAATGGATGGGCGAAGTTTTTAAATTTCTCGGAATGACGGTCGGCGTGATTTTGAGCAACATGGACCCTCAGCAACGCAGAGAGGCGTACAGTTGCGATATCACTTACGGAACCAATAATGAATTCGGTTTTGACTACCTGCGCGATAACATGGCTTCGTCTCCGGAAGATATCGTCCAGATAAGAGGACATCATTACGCCATTGTTGACGAAGTCGATAGCGTTTTAATTGACGAAGCGCGGACTCCTTTGATTATCAGCGGTCCCGTCAGCGGCGACAGCACTTCTCAAAAATTCAAAGATTTAAAACCTTATGTGGAACGTCTCGTCGCCAATCAGAACCGATTGGTTAACCGCCTGATTTACGAAGCCGAGCAATTGCTCGATCAGGGAAAGCACAAAGAAGCGGGCATGAAGTTGCTCATCGCCGAGCGCGGAGCGCCCAAAAACCGCAAGTTATTAAAATTGTATCACGAGAAAGGGGTTAAAACCCTGGTACAGGAAGTCGAGAATGATTACCTGCGCGATAAAGCTCAGAATAAGGTTTCGGATGAAACTTACTTCGGCGATTTGTATTACATCATCGACGAGAAAAATCATATTATCGATTTAACAGAAAAAGGCAGGGAAGAATTAAATCCGAATGATCCCGATATGTTCCTGCTTCCCGATTTGGGCGATGAAATAGCCAAAATCGAAAGCGATCCCGACCTATCTTACGAAGAAAAACTGATTCGCAAGGAAGAAGTTCACAGCCTTTATTCCGAACGCAGCGAAAAAATTCAGAACATAGCCCAGTTATTGCGAGCATATACTCTTTATGAAAGAGACCAGGAATATGTGGTTCAGGACGGCAAAGTATTAATCGTTGACGAATTCACCGGACGTATTTTGCACGGTCGTCGTTACAGCGACGGTTTGCATCAGGCGATTGAAGCCAAAGAAAACGTGCAGATCGAAAAAGAAACGCAAACTTTAGCCACAATTACCCTGCAAAATTACTTTAGAATGTACGATAAATTAGCGGGAATGACCGGTACCGCCGAAACCGAAGCGGCGGAATTCTGGGAAATTTACAAGCTGGATGTGATTGTGGTTCCGACCAATAAACCGGTGGTTCGTATCGATTATGAAGACGTGGTTTACCGGAGTAAGCGTGAAAAGTACAACGCGGTGATTGAGCAAATCATCAAAGAACGCGAAAAAGGACGACCGATTCTTGTCGGTACCACCACTGTGGAAGTGTCCGAAATTTTGAGCCGGATGCTCAAGCGGCGCGGAATTCCTCATAACGTATTAAACGCCAAACACCATGCCCGCGAGGCGGAAATTATCGCGCATGCCGGCGAACCGCGCGCAGTGACAATTGCCACCAATATGGCTGGTCGCGGTACGGACATCAAATTGGGCGAAGGAGTGGTGGAAGCCGGCGGTTTGGCGATTATCGGTACGGAACGCCACGAATCCCGACGCATCGATCGTCAGTTGCGCGGGCGCGCCGGACGTCAGGGCGACCCCGGCAGCAGTGTCTTTTTCCTCAGTCTGGAAGACGATTTAATGCGGCTTTTCGGAAGCGAACGCGTCGCCCGGATTATGGATCGTCTCGGCGTGCAGGAAGGCGAAGTTATTACGCATTCGATGATTACGCGCTCCATCGAAAAAGCGCAGAAAAAGGTAGAAATGCAGAACTTTGCCATTCGTAAACGTCTGTTGGAATACGACGATGTTATGAATCAGCAGCGCGAAATTATATACGACCGGCGAAGAGTCGCGCTTATGCAGGAAGACACGCGGGAAGAAGTCGAAAGCATATTGGATGAGTTTATCGAGCATAAACTCGACTTGTATGTTCCGCCAAGAGCGCATTACGAAGAATGGCAACTGGATAGTCTGGAAACAGACCTCGGCAATGTTTTGAACATTTCGCTCTATCAGGTTAAACAGAACATTCAGGACTACGATCGCGAAAGTCTGCAACAATATATTAAAGATCAGGCACTGCGCATTTATGAACTGAAAGAGAAACGCATCGGTCGTGAACGCATGTCCGTTCTTGAGCGCTACTTTATTTTGAGAGTGATCGATGATAAATGGAAAGATCATCTCTATCAAATGGACATGTTAAAAGAAGGCATTCACCTGCGCGCTTACGGGCAGAAGGATCCGCTGGTTGAATACAAACGTGAAGCCTACACTATGTTCGAAAACCTGATTCATGAAATTAACGAAGAGACTCTGCATTGGCTGTGGAGATTCCAATTGGTCGAAGAACCTGTCAATCGGGCGGAAGCGCGTCAAAGACAACCGCAGCATGTTCAGCTTATTCATGAAACCGCTTCCGGCATGGCTTTTGATTCGTCATTTCAGGAAGAGAGCGATATCCAAAAAGCGGGTAAGCAGCGTTCAAGCAAAAAGCAGCCGATTCGCGTAGGTGAAAAGATCGGACCGAACGATCCGTGTCCGTGCGGGAGCGGAAAAAAATACAAAAAGTGCCACGGCGCTTTAAACAGTTAATAGATGAAACCCGGTTTTAAAGCCGGGTTTTTTTGTGGATGTAAAAATTACTGTCTGAAAGTAATAATCCAGCGGATTAAACTAATCACAATTAAAATAAAGCCTTCAAGGCGCGAAATTTTCCAGCCGGTGCGCATCATTATTACCACCGTTGTAACAAGCAACACCAGAATAAAAATATCCAGAGGCGCGTCTTTAGCCACGTGCAGCGGTCGGAGAATTGCGGCAAGTCCCAGAACGCCCATAATGTTAAACAGGTCGCTTCCGATCAGATTTCCGGCTGAAATTCCGTGACGCCCTTTGATGGCGGCTACCAATGACGTGGCAAATTCAGGCGCCGACGTACCCGCAGCCACAACCGTAACGGCAATTGCCCATTCCGAGAGCCCCATCTTTTTTGCCAGAAATGACGCCGCTTCCACTAAAAAATGTCCGCCCGCCACAACAACGGCAAGTCCGGTAATCAACTGAACTATATGGTACCATCGAAAGTCGCCGCCGGAAATGTCTTCTTCGATTACTTCTTTATGAATAAACAGATAACTAAGGTAAGCGACCAGACAGGATACAAGAAAAATTCCCTCCCAAAAGGCAATGGAATAATCTCTTAAAAAGAAAAGTAAAATTATGGAAATGGTTATTAATATGGTTCCTTCGCGATAGACAATTTTAGGGCTTGTTTTGATTGTCTGCAATAAAGCCACGCCGCCGAGAATGAAACCCAAATTAAATATGTTGGAACCGACAATATTCCCTACCGAAATATCCGGTTGATGTTTAATGGCAGCAGTAATGGTGACGGCAAATTCAGGCGCTGAAGTTCCGAGAGCAATAATGGTTAAACCCACCACCAGATCCGAAATACCAAGTTTATAAGCAATTCTCGGCGCAGAGTCCACAATCCATAATGCCCCGAACCAAAGACAAACAACGCTCAGAATCAGTATTCCGATATTTACATATAATTCCATATATTCCCCTCAATTGAACAATAGATGTAAAACTAATAAATTAAACGTTTACCTTCAATAAGCCTGAACGGTTAAAACCACAATTTTGCCGTTTGTATTAACAATCTTTCTGCGGCACAAATAAATTGCTTTAAATAGAGTGTCTTACTATTTTTGTGAAGCAAAAATAAAGGATTATCGAGACCATGCGTCTGTTTTTCAGAACCGTTGGCAAGGGACAACCGCTGATTATTCTTCACGGATTATTCGGAATGTCCGATAACTGGATGTCGGTCGGTAAACAGCTATCGCGATATTTCCGGGTATTTTTGCTCGATTTGCGCAATCACGGTAAATCGCCGCATCATCCGGAATTCGATTATCCGGTAATGGTTCGGGATTTGGTTGAATTTATTCGGGAACAAAACCTGAAGAATGTCAACCTGCTGGGGCATTCCATGGGCGGCAAAGTAAGCATGTTGTTTGCGCTTAACCATCCGGAATCGGTCAACAATCTGATTGTGGCGGATATTGCTCCGCGAGCCTATAACCATCCATATTTTAAACAATTCCTTGAATTATTGTTAAAATTGGACGTTTCAAATTTAAAAACCAGAGCCGAAGCCGACCGGTTTTTGAGCCGCCAAATACCTCAAACCGCAATCCGGCAGTTTCTGCTTAAAAACCTGCAAAGAGATCGGCAGAATCGATTTTATTGGAAAATTAATCTTCAGGCTGTTTACCGAAATCTTGATCGAATTCTGGAAGCCGTCCGTTCGGAGCGACCGTTTACCGGACGCGCTTTGTTTTTGCGCGGAGAGTTTTCCGATTACATTAGTAATGACGATTTCGAAGAAATTTACCGGCTGTTTCCAAAGGCACAAATAAAAACCGTTCCCAAAGCAACGCACTGGGTGCACGCCGACGCGCCGAAATTGTTGATCGAAAATATTCTGGAATTTATTAAACCCGAACAGGTTCAATAATTAAAAGGGAATTATTATGGCACTCAAAGAGCTCATCAAAAAAAATCGCAGTTGCCGCAGATTTAAACAACACGAACAAATTCCGTTAAGCGAATTGGAGGAATTGATAGAATTAGCCCGTCTTTCTGCTTCCGCGTCTAATTTGCAACCCTTAAAATACATACTTTCGTCCGACCCGGAAACCAACGCCAAAATTTTTCCTCATCTTGCCTGGGCTGGTTATTTAACCGACTGGCAAGGTCCGGCGGAAGGCGAACGTCCCGCTGCCTACATCATCATTCTGGCGGATAAACGCATCAAATATCCCCTTGATTGCGATCACGGAATTGCCGCGCAGAGCATTTTGTTGGGCGCCACGGAAAAAGGATACGCCGGCTGCATTATCGGTTCGATCAAAAGAAAAAAACTAATGCAAATTTTAAATATACCGGATCATTTTGAAATTTTATTGGTTCTTGCTCTGGGAAAACCCAATGAAACAATTGTTCTGGAAGAAGTGGGTAAAGACGGAGATATCAGGTACTGGCGGGACGAACAGGGTATCCATCATGTTCCCAAGCGTCCTTTAAATGAAATCATTATTCAAAAATTTTAATATCCCGACGGGAGGTAACATGAAGTTCAGAATAGGCATTGCAGTTGTTGTCATTAGTTTATTGTTTATTGCCTGCCAAAAATTGACGATAAACGATTATCAAAAAATGATAGACAGGGGAGAGTTTAGCCGGGCGGAAAAACTGATTAAAGAACGCCTTTCCGAAGATAAAAACATAACGGAATCCGAAAGGAAACAGATGGAATTTGAATTGGAACGGATGAATCGCATTCGCAAAGATTTTACCAAAACGCGTGAAGAGGTGGTTGCTTTTATCAAACAATACATTCCGGACGTAACCGATAAAGACCTTGAACGCTGGGAAAAAGAGAAAAAATTGGAATACATGGTTATCGACGGACAAAAACGGTATTTTAATCACGCCGCCAGAAACTTGTTTCGCCTGGACAAGGATTGTCTTCGCATTTGGAATGCACAGCACCGGGAAGGAAAGAAGGAAAAATTTGATCTGGACGGACATATCAGGCAAGTGATAAGCGAAAGTTTACAAACCGGCGAGCCCTATTCCGTACCGGTGCGTTTGAGAATTACACATCGGATTGAGGTGAATCCGGACGCGGTGCCCGCCGGCGAAACCATCCGTTGCTGGATCCCGTTTCCGCGGGAAATTCCGCATCGTCAGATTAATATCAAACTGTTGAAAACCGAACCCGAAAAATACGTTTTAGCTCCAAATGACAAATTACAGCGCACAATTTATTTCGAAAAAAAGAGCGTAGCCGGAGAAAAAACCGTTTTTAGCGTGGAGTACGAATACACAACCCAGGGAGTTTATGCGAATATCGATCCGGAAAAAGTTAAACCGGTCGATCCGCAGGGAGATTTGAGTCGTTATTTAAAAGAAGAACCGCCGCATATTGTTTTTCTTGATACCCTTAAAAAATTATCCGAACAAATTGTCGGCTCGGAAACCAATCCCTACCGGATTGCCCAAAAGATTTTTGCCTGGGCAGATACCAACATCACCTGGGCTTCGGCGCGGGAGTATTCGACCATCCGCAATCTCTCTTTATACCCTGTGCTGAACAGACACGGCGACTGCGGCATTCAGACTTTTTTGTTAATGACGCTATTCCGCATGAACGGCATTCCGGCTCGCTGGCAGAGCGGATGGGAATTTCAACCTCCGAACGACAGCATGCACGACTGGTCTATGGTTTATTTTGAGCCTTATGGCTGGGTTCCCGCGGATGTCACTTACGGCATGCGCAAATCCGATGATCCCAAATTCAAATTCTTTTATCTGAACGGGATGGATAGTTATCGCCTGATTTTTAATGATGATTATTCCAAACCGTTTTATCCTCCGAAGAAATATTTCCGTTCGGAAACCATTGATTCTCAAAGAGGCGAGTTAGAATGGAAAGGCGGAAACCTGTATTTCGATCAATGGGAATGGTTTTTGGACTGGAAAGTAATCAGTGATTAACTTTGAAATTTGCGGAGACTTGCAAAATGAATCACGGGAGAGCTGCGGCAGCAGCAGCGAAAAACGTGACGGATCACTGTTGAATTGTGGGGAATGAATTTTCCCTTGCCGGCGGAAACAGGAGAATTTTGAATAATGTCAAAGCAGAAAAGAAATATTGTCTATTCCACAGACCCTGACTGGAAAAATCGGGATAGCATCGAAGAAGACGAGGCAAATTCCAACGAAATACAGGGCACGGTTTATATTCGTCGGGAAACAAAGGGACGCGGCGGAAAAACGGTTACCATAGTGAAAGG
>JAADIP010000105.1:39282-61910 GCA_013151275.1 Calditrichota bacterium
AAAAGTCCGGAGATCGAAATTCAGGGCGATCAACGGGAAAGGATTGCCCGTTTTTTGTCCGCGAAAGGTATTAAGAGCAAATTCTCCGGCGGATAAAACCGATTGTTTACCGTTAATGTTTTTCTGGCGGTAAAACGGATATTTGTCGGCTTCCGCAGAAAAGAGCTCTTTAAAGTAAGAAGAGTTCGGTTAAATTTTAAGTCACGCTCATTCTTCTTTGGGCTTTTCCAGAACGATTACAAGAAAGGGCCACAGGGGAAAACCGATATTCTTTTTGAAAATTATTCGCGCTCCGATTTTTTCCAGCGTCGGAAGAACGGAAACCGATCGACATCCCAGCGAAAGCATGGGGAAACGCCAGACAATTTTTTCAATCTTGTCGGCTAACAATTTGACAAAGGGATTTCCGGGAACGGTAGAATGGGCGATGCCGATTCTGCCGCCGAACTTTGCCACGCGATAAAGTTCCGCGGCGCCCCGACCGGGGTCATATAAAGGGCATAAACTATAGGTGGAAAGGACAGCATCATATAAATTATCCGCAAAGGGCAGATGCACCATATCGCCGGTGCAAAATTCCATCCGATCCGCGAGTCCGGCTTTTTCGGCGCGTTTTTTAGCGATATTCAACATTCCTTCGCTAAGATCAAACAGTGTTACCTTACCGGCAGGTCCGACCTTTTCCGCGGATAATAAGGCGGTGCTCCCCGTTCCCGATCCGCAATCAAGCACCTTAGCTCCGGCGCTGACCGCCTTTTTTACCAACAGCTTTCTTCCGCGCTGGTCGGAGCCCGCCGTTAAAAAAGAATGCTGCAAATCGTAATGTTTCGCCACCCTGTTGTAAATTAATTGTAGCTCCTGTTTATTCAAAGCATCGGGCATTTTGATACTAATTCTTTCAATTTATTAAAACAATAACTTATTATTGCTATTGAACCCGCTTCAGCGCTTCGTTTAGTAATTCTTCGATTCCCGCGAAATTCACCTCGTAATCCTTGCGCGCTCTGCGAATGACTTCGTAAGCCTCTTCTTTGTTGTAAATACCGGCAATCTCCGTGTAGTGTTTTTCGCTGCCCGGAATATCTTTGTAAGTGAGAAAATAGTGTTTTAATCGTTCGATCAACGGTTCCGGCACATCCTGAATATCTTCCCAGTTTCTGAAAACCATATCGTCTCTCAGATAGGCGACAATCTTATCATCCGCTTCATTGTTGTCGATCATTCTCAATCCGCCGATCACAACAGCCGGTACGAGAATATTGCTGTTAGAGATGGGACGCTCGGTAAGAATACAAATGTCCAAAGGATCTTTATCGCCTTTGATGTCGTTTCTTCCCGTTTTTTTGTTGCAATAATTTGCGCTGTGATCCGCGGAATAGGTTTGGGGAATAAATCCGTACAACATGGGGGGCATGGAAGAAAAGCGCTGCGGACGATCCACTTTCAATAAGCCGGTTTTTTTATCCAGCTCATATTTTACGGTATCCGTGGGAACCATTTCGATGTAAGCGTTAACGATTTCGGGGGCGTCGTCGCCGATGTCAACGCCGTGCCACGGATGCGCCCTGAATAATAAACCCATTAACGACCATACAGGTTCTGAAGATTTTTCCATATTATTCCTTTCGTTTTTTTGGTTCTGTTCATGTAAAAAAAATTCCGATTTATTTGATATTATCCTACAACATAATTAAAATAAATGTACTTATGAATTATTCCTAATGCTATTAATTTAACTAAAAAAAGTTAAGTGAGGAGAAAAAAGATGAGGAATACGATTCTTAAATGGTCGATTGCTATTTTAATTACTCTCGTTGCGGCGTATTATCAGCGAACAACGGGACCCACTTATGAGCTTAGGGGAAAAGTTGAAATTGAAGGGACGACTTACAAATACGAGCTTCCCAGAAGTCACGGAGGAGAAGGCGGACAGATTGTTTCGCTTGCCATACCCGATACTTCTTTGCATGCCTCCCTTCATTACAAACGATATAAGTTAAATGAAAATTGGGTTATTATACACATGAAACGAGAGGACGGCGTGTTAAAAGCGGAACTTCCTCATCAACCTCCGGCTGGCAAATTGGAATATTTTATCACGGTAAGTAAAAACGGAAAAACGCTTACAATTCCCCACGAGACAACCGTTGTTATTCGGTTTCGCGGAGAAGTGCCGCCGTGGGTTCTGGGTCCGCACATCCTTTTTATGTTTATCAGTATGCTTTTTGCGAATTATGCGGGCATCGAGGCGTTTTTCAAAGGAAGTAAAATACGGAAATATACTCTTTTAACCTGTATTTTCCTTTTTATCGGCGGAATGATTTTTGGTCCCCTTGTGCAAAAATTAGCCTTTGGCTCTTACTGGACCGGAGTTCCCTTTGGTTTTGATTTAACGGATAATAAAACATTAATCGCCTTGATTTTCTGGCTGATAGCTTTGTGGCGAATTTCCAAATCCGATCATCCGAACGCCCGCTGGTGGGTTATTCTTGCGGCAGTCGTCATGCTCATTGTATTTTTGATTCCTCACAGCATCATGGGTTCAGAACTTAATTATGAAACGATGAGCGTGGAAACCGGGAATTGAATTTAACGGGTTTGTTTTTGTTAAACAACATCGATGCGGAAAACGGTTGTGGAAAATTTAATAAAAAATGCGGCTGATATTATCTGCCGGGCAAAGCATGTTACGGCGTTTACGGGAGCCGGTATTTCGGTTGAAAGCGGCATCCCTCCGTTTCGCGGACCCGGCGGATTGTGGAGCAAATATGATCCCGGCTATCTTATGATCGATTATTTTCTCGGCAATCCTTTAAAAAGCTGGGAACTGATCCGCGAATTGTTTTATGAAAATTTCGGCAGGGCAAAACCTAATTTGGCGCACATCGCTCTGGCAAAAATGGAGGAAAGGGGTTTATTAAAGACCGTCATTACGCAAAACATCGACTATCTGCATCAATTGGCGGGCAGTAAAAATGTCTGTGAATATCACGGAACTTATCGTTATTTAAGATGCGTCCAATGCGGCTATCGGCTTACGGCTGAGGAGACCCATCTGGAAAATTTGCCTCCGAAGTGCCCGGAGTGCGGCGGTGTTCTTAAACCGGATTTTGTCTTTTTCGGAGAAATGATACCGGAAGATGCGGGCAGGCAGGGTCTTATTGAGGCGGAAAAAGCGGATGTGTTTTTGGTGATCGGATCCACCGGCGAAGTAATGCCCGCCGCGCAAATTCCGCATCAGGCGTTTATGAACGGATGTAAAATTATTGAAATAAATATTCAACCGTCAAATTTCACAAATGTCATCACCCATATTTTTCTCAGGGGAAAAGCAAGCGAGGTAATGAGAAAACTTGCGCGATATCTGGAAATTGAACTGTAAAGATGATAAAGTAAAAGCGGTTGCCGGATTTTGCAGAGCGGATAAATATTGACAAAATAATTCGGATTTCAGTTGTGGTTAATATTATGCGGAGCCCGGAAGCAGTCAAGTACCGTTCCCGGTTAGGGGAGCAAGAGATTAACTCCGGGATTTCGCAGCCGTGAACCCGATCTTTAATTGTACATCTGTTGATGCTGAAGAAAATTACTCGAATCGGTCTGGGTACGCGCCATGGAACTCACGGATTCGAGCACGGCGTTCATATCCAAAGGCGGCTGCATAAACGTAATGGCGCCGATATTGAATTCCAGCGGCCAGTTGGCGGCAATCGATTTTAAGCGAATTAAGGATTGGATTTTTTGCAAAGCCGTTCTTGCCCCGCCGGCATTAATTTCCGGAAGAAGAATTAAAAAATTGTCTTCGTCAATTCTGGTAAAAAGGTCGGTTTTTCGCAGATTGCTTTTCATGATTTGTGCGATATTCTTGAGAATTTCTTTTTCCATCTTAAAATTATGCTCTTTCCTTACGTCTTTTAATTTGGAACAGTCTAAATAGGCGAGAGTGATCGGTCTTTTGTAGCGGTTGCTGCGATGCAGTTCTTCTTCGGCGCGCTGTAAAAATAAACGTGCGTTTAACCCTCCGGTCAGTTCATCCTGAACCATTAAATGTGCGTTGGCTTCTAACAGGTTTTTCAATTTTAGGTTTATGCCCGTAAAAGCAATAAATAAAAAAGAAGCGCTTAAGGTGTTCCATACCGGGGGATCAACGGGTTTGGCAACAATGCTTAACGCTAAGTAGGTTGCCAGCGAAATTATTGAAATGACAATGCCCATTTCCATTGTTGAGAGTAAAATGGCTAAACTGGCGGGAATCAGGTAAAGAATAAAAAGATCAAAACCTGTAATCCAATCAAGGTAAGCTATAAAGAAAAAAAGGAAAAGAGCTGTCAGCCCATTGAACCAGGAGGGCAGCTGTTTGATTTTTTGAACCAATAGTACGATTTGATTCATTGTGTCCTCCTAAATAAATTGAATAAATGCGGGAACAATTCCCAATTAAAATCCGGTCTCAAAATCATTTGGTATTCGTTTTGAGCGCTGCAGGATAAATTTTAAGTAAGCCCGCAAAATAGACTTTGAGATACCTGTCACTTATTAATATCGGATGCCTCTCCCAAAATTTTAATTAAATGTTAAAATATTTTTTAAAAACATTTATTATGTGTTTGTTTTTCTTTGGAGAAAGCCGGTTTTTCAGCCCAAAAAGTAAATTTGAACGGCTCGAAAAGCTTCCTTCGCTTTGAAATAAAGCCTAAGATCAAAACTTAATCAGGCGCTGGCTATCGGCAAAATTGTTCAAATATAGTTAACGCAAATACGTTAAAAAAAGTTCCTTTGATCACATTTTAATGTTAACAGAAATGACCGCAGATGACCGACCGCAGATGTCCACTGATTAATCTGATTACACAGATTGCGCTGATTAAACTGACTTTTTTTGATTCTTAGCGAGTAAAATAAGAGAATTTGTTTACTTTTCAATTTCAACTATCTTATTATCCTCCGTGAGCTTTGTGACTCCTTTGTGTGCTTGGTGGTTACTATTTCCCGCAGATGACCACTGATTAAGCTGATTACACAGATTGCGCTGATTAAACTGACTTCTTGGTGTGCTTGGTGGTTACTATTCCCTGCGGATTGAGTTGAAGTTTTTTCGATTCATAACGCTTATTTTTCATCCTCAATTCCATGGTTAATCCGGGATAATTTGTGTTTTAATGCTTCTCGTAAAAAGGGACTATGGGATTAATTAAAATTCATGCCAATAAAAAACCGGCATCTGAGATGCCGGTTTCCAAACCCCGAATATCGGGACTTAAGAGGTGTTCAAAAAAGTGCTCACATATACTACGATCGGAATTTCACAAAGTTTCATTAATTTTTTGCAAAAATTTGAATCATTATTCTTTATTTTAACCGATAAAACGGGTGAATTTATTTTAAAAAGGGCAGTATTCCCAAACTCAGTTCGGGAATGTAGGTAATTAATACGAGAGCTATGAGTAAAATTAACAGAAAAGGCAGAGCGGATCGGTAAAGAAAAGTGATTGACTTATCGAAGCGGATGGAGGCGATAAACAGATTCATTCCCACCGGAGGAGTAGAGTAGCCGATTCCGAGGTTTGCCAAAAAGATGATGCCCAGATGAACGGGATCAATTCCGAAAGAATTGGCAATGGGGATTAGCAGCGGCACAATAACCATGATTGCCGAAAAAATATCCATCAAAGCTCCGACCACCAAAAGGAAAAGGTTTAAAAATAAAAGGAACATAAATTGCGAAGTGATTATTGATTTCATGCTTGCCAGAATTTTCGCGGGAACCTGAGCGTCGGTCATGTAATTTGCCAGACCCAGAGCGGCAGCCAATATCACAATAATTCCGCCGACCATAATCATGCTCTTTTGAATGACAGCCGGTAAATCTTTAAACAGAGAGATGTCTTTGTAAATGAATACCTCAATAAAGAAAACATAAATGGCGGTTACGGCGGCGGCTTCGGTAGCGGTGAAAATTCCGCCGTAAATTCCGCCGATAATAATAAAAGGAAGCGGAATTTCCCATCCCGATTCTTTGATTACGCGAAACAAGTGCTTTTTGGTCGGACGTTCCTTTCGCAATTCTTTTATATGCTTTCGGTGAAAAATAAACGCGTAAATGCTTAATAAAACGATCATTAAAATTCCCGGAATAATGCCGGCTGCAAACAATTGATCAATCGGGGTTTGCGCCACGAGACCGTACAGAATAATGGGCAGACTCGGCGGGAAAAGTAATCCTAAATTTCCGCTTGCCGTCAAAAGACCGAGCGTAAATTTTTCGGGGTAGTTTTCCTGTAACATAATCGGATAGAGCAAGCCGCCCAGAGCAATTATGGTTACGCCCGAAGCTCCCGTAAAAGCGGTGAAAACGGCGCACGAAACCAACGCCACTATTGCCAGTCCCGCCGGAAGCCAGCCTATCAACGCTTTTGAGAGATTGACCAAGCGCTTGGGCGTGTTGCTTTCCGCCAACAGGTATCCCGCAAAGGTGAAAAGAGGAATGGCTAAAAATATTGGTTGACTTGTCATGCGATAAAGTTCGATGATTACGGCGCTGCTGTCGATTCCGTTGAGATGGAACGCCAATAACGCCACCGATGAGATGATTACAAACAAGGGCGTGCCCAGCAGGGTCAACAGAATCAATATCAAGATGATTAGAATGGCTATCATCTGTCGCCGCTCCCGCCTTTTATGACTTCATCCAGTGACAACAGAGCGTTCAGGAAAAACCGCAGCGCCATCAGTCCGAATCCGATCGGAATGATAACCTGAAAATACCAGGCTGGAATATCCATGAACAAAGCGGAGCCGAATTCTTTTTCGGAAAGAACAAAATTCAGCGAAGCGTTGGTCAATAAAAGCGTAATAAAAAGCGAGAAAAGATGAATTATTAAATGAGCGAAAGATTGCGTTCTGCCCTTTAATGACCGGCTCAGAAGATCGATGTTAATGTGTTTGTTGTCTTTTGTGGCGAGCGAAGCGCCGATGAAACTGACCCACAACACCAGATGCCGTAAAAAGATATCGCCCCATAAAAGACCGTAATTAAAAACCTTTCGCAGAACAATCTGCAGCCCGGCTAAAAACACCATGGTCAGTACAATCAGTACCAAAATTGCCGTCTCGAATTTCGCTATCCAATCATTAATCAAACGAATTGTTGACATCATTCAGCAGATTCTTTTTTTATTTAAATAAAACATAAGTATTTGAAAAATATAATTCAACCCTACTTAAGGCGAATATTCACGGAAAATTTATGGAACGATGTCTTTGGCAGAATTTGTTAAGGGTTAAGGGTTAAGCGGCTTCTCCGGTCATCGTAATGCGTAATGCGTAATGAGTTATCATCACCATCGCTCAAAATCTTAAATAATTCACAAAATCATTTTTCAGAGAAGAAAAAAGTATTTCCTTCTTAAAACAAACATTCCACTATTTTCTGAATACTACCTACTACGGCTTTCCGCTTTCTGATAATCTTTTTCTTTTTTCTTACTGATAACGCATTATGGGTTTTAACTTGTCAATTTTGCTTTGTTTTGCGTCAAATATCCCCCCTTTTAATTTCCCCTTCGATGGGAGAACGCCGAAGGCAAGGGGGGGCTTTAATCAAACCGCGCAGGATCTGAATTTCACAATTTTCCTCAACAACCGGATTTTGTTTTGAATTTCTGTCATTCGTTCATTCGAATTTGTTTCGGATTTCGATATTCGAATTTCGTATTTACAATTTTACTATTCAATCTAATCTACTTTGTCACTTTGTCACTATGTTACTTTGTTACTCATCACGCATTACGCATCACGCATCACGACCTTGTCACTTTGTAACTCGTCACACTTCACTCAAGTATTTTGAACTTCTCAATGTAAAAATTAAGCGTTGTTCTGGGAATCCCCAGTAATCGTGCGGCGGAGCTGCGGTTGCCTTTCGTCTTTTCGAGAGCCTGCGCAATAAGTTCTTTTTGAGCATGATGAAGAAGATTGGTCCCCGCTTCGGGCGATAATGCAAGGGAGAAAAAGGAAGGTTCGTTTTCCCGCGAAGTAATGGAAAAGGGATTAAACGCCTTAAGAATTTCAGAATAGGTTAACGTTTCTCCTTCAATCAATATCATAACGCGTTCGATTAAATTTTTAAGCTCCCTGATATTCCCGTTCCACGGAGCGTTGGTTAAAAAGTGAACGGCATCTTCGGAAATTTGAGCGACTTTTTTATTAAACCGATTATTGAAGTCGTCGATAAAAACTTTTGTCAGCGGAATGATGTCTTCTTTCCGTTGGCGCAGGGGCGGAATTTCGATGGTAGCCACATTAAGACGGTAAAACAGGTCTAATCTGAATTGTTTGCTTTCCACCATTTCTTTCAGATTAACATTGGTGGCGGCGACAATGCGGATATCGATTTTCTGCGACTGTACCGCGCCGATACGAAAAAATTCCTGACGCTCCATGATGTGCAGCAGTTTCGATTGCAGATCGAGCGTCAGTTCGCCGATTTCATCCAGAAAAAGCGTGCCGTTATTGGCGCGTTCGATTAATCCGACCTTGCCTCCGGAATGCGCTCCGGTAAACGCTCCTTTTTCATAGCCGAATAATTCGCTTTCCATTAGGTTGGGGGGAATGGCGCAGCAGTTTATGGATATGAACGGCTGGGTGAAACGGGGGCTTTTGTAGTGAATGTATTCCGCCAGCAGATTTTTCCCGGTTCCCGTTTCGCCGGTGATCAATACCGTGCTGTCGGTCAGGGCAAACTTTTCGGCAATCTGCATTACTTCCTTCATTACTTTGGATTCGGCGATGATTCTGGGCATGCCGGTATTTTTTAACGACGCCGATTTTAAATTTTCCACTTCCTTGCGTAAGCGCAAATTGTCCAAAGCCCGCTGAACCGTAAAGCGGATCACGTCCGGGTTCTGATCTTTTTGCACAAAATCAAAAGCTCCGATTTTCATGGCGCGAACGGCAATATCCACATTACCGTAAGCAGTGACGATGATAAACAGCGCCTGCGGTTCCATTGCCTTTAGTTTTTCGAGAAGTTGCACGCCGTCCATGCTCCCGAGCCGATAGTCGAGCAAAAACAGATCGTACTTAAAATCCTGCGCTTTTTTCAGGGCTTCTTCCGCCGAATTGGAAAGTTCGATTACGCGTTCCGGATGATCCAGAATGCGTTTCAATGATTGCGCCACCGTTTTTTCATCATCCACAATATGTATGAAAAATTTCATGATATGTCCTTTTTCTTGATTTTGGGGAAAGATAAAGTAAACGTGGAGCCGTAACCCGGCTTGCTCCGGACGGTGATTTTGATTTGGTGCTGGGTTAATATTTTCTGCACAATCGAAAGCCCAAGTCCCGTGCCCGATTCAAACTGGGTGTAAAAAGGGTCGAAAATGCGCGCCAGATCCTTTTCTTTGATGCCGATGCCGCTATCCTCAACGGCAATTTCCGCCGAACCGTTTTTGCATCGTCCTTTGATCATAAGCTCGCCGTGATCCTGCATCGCTTTAAACGAGTTCATGAAAAGATTAACGAACACCTGCTCCATCTGAAAGGGATCCGCAAAAACCTCAAAACAATCGCCCACAAATTCCTGATGAATTTTAATATTTGCTTTTTCGAACTTTTTGCGCACCAGTATCAAACACTTGTCAATTATCTCTATTAAATTGATGCGCTTGAATTCCGGCGGGTGAGGGGAGGCAAAGTCCAGAATAGAAGAGACAATTTTATGGATTTTGTTCAGACTCTGCTGCAATTCCGGGTAAATCTCTTTAAAAGCGGGTTGATTTTTTAACTGCTTGTTCAGATAATCCAGATTATTAGCCAAGGCAAATAAGGGATTTCTTAACTCATGCGCAATGCCAGCCGAAAGCTCTCCTAAAACCAGCATCTTTTCCATTTGAATGCTGTACATTTCCAGTTTTTTGCGTAATCGCAAATCACGCAGATAGAAGAATGTTATTTGTTCTTCGGGAGCTAATTTGATATTGCTTATTTCGAAGACCTCCACCGGAATATTGTCCCGGCGGTCGGTAATGATTTCCGTTTCATAATGACGCGTCGGGTATGGGGCGTTAACCTGTTCGTCAAAAGATTTAATATTTTCGGAGCTCAGAATCTGTCGAATATTTTTGCCGATAACCGCCCGCTTCGAAATTTTTAGCAGATCGGCAAAGCGGCTGTTGGTCTCCGCAATCTTGCCGTCCTGGGTGGTAATGGCGATAGCCTCAAAGGAATTTTCAATAAGAGTCCGGTATTTTTCTTCCGAGAATTTTAATTTTGACAGATAGGCGAGAACGGAATCCCTCATTCTGTTAAAGGCGTTGAACAATTTACCGATTTCGTAACTGACGTTTTCGGGCGGCTGCAGTTGAAAATCATAGTCCTGCGCTTCAATCTTTTGCGCGGCGAGGGTTAATTTTTCTATGGGATGAATGATGGTCTTGTGCAAACCAAAATAAAGAATGGTGCAAAGGATCAAAATTGTAATTAAAGACGCTAAAATCATAAATTGCAGATTCTGCCGCTTGGCGTCGCGGAACGATTCGGCTGAAAGATGAATGCTGATCCCGCCCCGTAAGTCTCCTTCGTGGTATCCTTGCTTTTCGTGGCAGCTAAGGCAGGATTTTTTTGTGTAAAGCGGAGCGAAATAGCGGAAAAAAAGTTTGTCATCCTTTTTTTCGAAACCGTAGAATTCTTTTTTGGAATTTCCGTATTTCTCAAAATAGTTTAAGGCTTCCAATTCAAAAGAATCGGGTTTGTTTTGCGGGTTAATGTATTTTTTGCTGGACATGTGAAAATAAGCGTCGCCCAGATGCAGCTTGCTTAAATTGCTTAATTCGCGGGTGATTAAGGCAGGGTTCCTCAGAACCAGAGTATCCGAATCCTGAGTGATGAGCGCCGGATGCGGGAGAAAGGGGTTTATTTCGGCGTCAGGCGTTTTTTTGACAAAAACTCCGCCGTAGTCGGACGCCCAGTCCCGAACAGTAACAACCATCTGGTAAAGAGTGCGGGCGTTGTTTAAAAGCGCCTTCTCTATTTGTTGATTATAGCGAATGGTGAGAAGACTAAAAATCGCCGACAGAATTATAGTGGTTGTAATCCCAATCAATAAGATAATTCGACCGGTAAGTTTCATGGTTTTTCTCCTGCTTTAATTTGAGATTATTGGGAAAAAAATTCAAATGTTTTTTGCAATATTGGCGGAATACGGTCAGTTGACGACATACCGTCATATCCGGCAAGATAATAGATATTGCAAAAATTTTGTAACACGCGGAAAAACAAAGGATTACACGATTCGAGAATAATGGCATACGATTTGAATAATAAAAAAGTAAAATAATTCACATGCAATTCAAAAGTAGGAGGAACTATGAAACATTTAATTCGGGTTTGTGTGGTTTTAATCGTCTTATCGACTTTCCTTTATTCCGCCGATTTCAAGGTAGGCGGAGTTTACACAGCCTGGGGGCAATCGCAGCATGATTTCACCTTTGGGGCAAAAAAGTACAACGACAATTACGTTGTTCAAATGCTTCGTTTTAAAGTTCAGGTTGCTGTGAACGAGCATCTGAGAGCCGTCACGCGTTTTGACATGGCTCAGGGCTGGTGGGGCGTTGACAACGCGTTAAAGAGCAAGCTGCGCACCGGTACGGCTGGCGGTAGTTCTTTGTTCGATTTTAAAGACACCAACTTTTTGTTTCATGTTGATCAGGCGTACATTGAATTCGATATACCCGAAAAACCCTTAACCTTCCGCGTCGGTCGTATGTGGTACGGCGTCGGAAACAAAATTATGGTAGATAATAATTACGATGGTATTCAGGCGGATTTGAAAGGCGTGTTAGGCAAAAAAATAACAGTGAGCTGGGCTAAGGTTTCCGAAGGCGTTGACGGATTAAGCGACGAAAAGAGTCTGCCCCAGGATCAGCGCAATTTTACGGACGGCAGGGACGCGCACTTGTTTTCTTTTAATTTTAACAACAAGGTCAGCTCGCTCGATTACAATGTTTACGGATTTTACTACAACGACGCAAGCGTCGCCGATATGAACGCTTATGTCCCGGATCATCTGCAATTTTTTAAAACGCGTTTCTCTCCGCAGGTTACGCAGTTAACCGCTTTGGGCGTTTCCGGAACGTTCAAAAAGGGGAAAATCAAAGCGGATTTCGAGGCGGATTATTTAAAAGGTAAGGATGATATTAAAAATACGAAACACGGGGAAAACCAAAACTGGGATATTAATGACGGAAATCTTGCCGGTTACAATCTGTATCTCAAATTGGTTCATACCACGACGGATAAATTATCACTGGGCGGCGTTTTTGGCATGGGCTCCGGCGATAACGATCTGCGCGGAGGCAAGGGAAATGTGAACAAACTCAGAACTTCCGGATTCTTTTACATTACCGAAGTTTGGGAAGATTCGATTATGCCGGACGAAGAAGGTATTACGCCTCAGGGATTGGGAGCTCCGAACGTGCGCGGATACCGCGAATTGGAAAATACGACCATTCTGCAGATTAACGCCGAATATAAGCCGCTTAAAAAGTTGAGCGCATTTGTGTCTTATAACTATCTGCGTTCCACTCAACCGATCCATGCCTGGGCAAGCGACGGCGCCGACGACTGGAAGATCGATCCCGACACCAAGTCAAACGATTTGGGACAGGAAGTGGATTTCCGGGTCAGTTACAAAATTTACGATGAATTAACATTCACCCTGCGCGGCGGATATTTTGTTCCGGGTAAAGCCGCCGGTTATCTCATTAACGGCACCGATTCATACAACGATCCTGCCTGGGAATTAAAATCAACCCTTACACTCAAATTTTGATCAGAAGGCTTTATTTAAGCCTTCCCGTTTTCAATAAATGAGGGAGAAGTCATGAGCAAAACAACAAAGTGGTTATTAGCCGTCGCCGGAGTGCTGATCATAATCTTTTCTCTGCAATTTAATTTGCAGGCGGATGATGAAAAAGAAGAGAAGCATCCGGAGGTTGATTTCACGCAATCCTGTATGGAATGTCATAAAGAGGTAACGCCGGATATTGTTCGGGACTGGGAAAAAAGTAAACACGGCGTGATGAATTTTGGTTGTTATATGTGTCACGGCGACGGACAGGTTGAGTTCTACAGAAAGCCGTCAACGGAAACGTGTTTAAGTTGCCATACCGGAGAGCCTGTGGATGCGAGAAAGGGCGGCAACTTGCAGTGTTTTTCCTGCCATAACGGACACAGCTTAAAGTTTCATCAGTAAGCTAAAAGTTAAAAAGTAGGGAGTTGAAAAATGGGCTTAACCCGTAGAGAATTTATAAAGACTTCTGCAGCGGCAGCCGCTGCAGCCAGTTTGGGAACCTCTTTAATCCCCGGGGCGGCTTCTCAGCTATTTGCCGATTCGACCAAATGGCACAAATCCGTTTGCCGTTTTTGCGGCACCGGATGCGGCGTGATGGTCGGCGAAAGGGACGGAAAAGTAGTTGCCGTTAAAGGCGATAATTTAAATACCATTAACAAAGGACACCTCTGCGTTAAGGGATTTTATCTCCATAAAATTGTTTATTCCGATACTCGCTTAAAACATCCCATGATCAAAAAAGACGGCAAATTCCAAAGAGTGAGCTGGGATGAAGCCTTGAATTTTGTCGCCGAAAGGTTCAATAGCATCCGAAAACAGTACGGACCCGACGCGCTGGCTTTTTACGGTTCTGGTCAGGCGGAAACCGAAGAAACCTACATGGCAAATAAGCTTTACAAGGGCTGCATCGGCACCAACAATATGGAAGGAAATCCGCGATTGTGCATGGCAAGCGCGGTCGGCGGTTATCTGACCTCGCTGGGACTCGATGAGCCCGTGGGCACTTACGACGATATTGAACAGGCTGAATTCTTTATGTTAATAGGAAGCAACACCGCCGAATGCCACCCCATTCTGTTCGAGAGAATAATACGCCGCAAACATCAGAATCCCAATGTGAAAATTCTGATCATCGATCCGCGCAAAACGCCTACGGATCAGATTACCGATTTACACCTGTTTCCGAAACCCGGCTACGATCTTGCCATTCTGCACGCCATGGCTCGGATAATTATCAAAGAAGGCTACGCGGACGAACAGTTCATCAAAGAAAATGTTGTTTTTAAAGACAACAAAAAAGATTTGACCTTTGAGGAATACAAACAATTTCTCGAAAAGTACACTCCGGAATATGCGGCTAACGATAGCGGTGTTCCGGCTGAAGATATTGTTGCCGCGGCTCGTATGTTTGGTCGGGCGAAAACCGCCATGAGCATGTGGACAATGGGCATAAATCAACGCACACGCGGCGTGTGGGCAAATAATCTGATCACCAATTTGCATCTTTTAACCGGAAAAATCGGAAAACCTGGTTGCGATTCGTTTTCTTTGACCGGACAACCGAACGCCTGCGGCGGCGTTCGGGAAGGCGGCGGATTATGCCATCTGTTGCCAGCCCACCGCTCGGTTAAAAATCCCAAACACAGGGAAGAGGTGGCAAAAGTATGGGACGTTCCGGTTTCCAATATCCAGCCGAAACCCGGCAAACACACCATTGCCATGTTCGAAGCCTTGAACAAGGGTGAAATCAAGGGCATCTTCATCTTATGCACCAACCCCGCTCAGTCATTGCCCAACGCCGCTAAATACCGGAAGGGATTAGAAGAACAGTTCGTGGTTGTTTCGGAATCGTTTTTTCCCACCGCCACCACAAAATATGCCGACGTTGTTTTACCGGCGGCGTTCTGGACGGAAAAAGAAGGCGTTTACGGCTGCACCGAAAGAAGATCGCAGTACATGCCCAAAATAGTCGAACCCCTCGGAGAGGCGCGCTGGGATGCGTTCATTTTAAGAGACCTGGCAATAAGGATGGGCTTTAAAAAGGAATTTGAAAAGTACAAAACCGCCGAAGACATCTGGAATGAATACATAAGCCTGACCAAGGGCAAAGATATGGATCTTAGCGGAGCGACTTACAGGAGACTCAAAAAAGTACGCGGATTGCGCTGGCCCGTGCCCTCCGAAGATCATCCCGGAACTTACAAACGCTACGTGCAGGGCGATCCTCTTTTTGACGAATTACCCCGGGAAAAAAAGAAGGGTCGCTGGATATACTTTTACGGCAAGCCCGAAGGTAAAGCGGTGGTCTGGGCTCGTCCGGACAAGGGTCCCGAAGAACCCACCGATGAAGACTATCCGTTTGCTTTGACAACGGGTCGCGTTCTTGAACACTGGCACACGGCAACAATGACCGGCGCGGTGCCCGAACTCAACAGGGCTGTGCCAAAAGCCTACGTGGAAATTCACCCCGAAGATGCGAAAAGACTTAAAATTTCCAATAAAGATCAGGTGGTCATCGAAACGCGCCGCGGTTCATTGAAAATCGAAGCAAGGGTGATCGATCGTCCGGAGCCGGGCACGTTATTTGTCCCCTGGCACTGGGAAGAGTGGATGATCAACAATCTTACGATAGACGCCTTTGATCCCGGATCAAAAGAGCCCGAATACAAAGTTTGTGCGGCAAGAATAAAAAAAGCCTGAAAAATCAATAAACTCCCGCTTCCGGCGTCACGGAGGCGGGAGCTTTTAAATGTTTTAAAATTAAAAGTTTGTGAATGTCAATTATGAGCGTTGAACAATCGGTCAGCAGAGAAGCGTTTATTCGCGGATTTTTCTCTTTTTTCAAAGAGCTGATGGAGCCGACTTTTGGCAACGGCAAATTCACGCTCCTCCCCCCGGGCGCGGAGTCCGAAACGTCGTATTCAGCCGATTGCACTGAATGTTATGAATGCGTTGCGGCGTGTCCTCATCAGTCGTTACGAATTTGCAGAGAACGGCAAAGCCCATTTTGGGGAAAACCGATCATCGTTCCGAGAGAAAATCCCTGTTATTTGTGCAGCGATTTTCCCTGCGTTACTCAATGTTCCGCCAAAGCGTTAACTCCGGAACATGCGGCTAAGTTAAACGGCGTTGCTCAAATTGATATTCAGCGTTGTCTTGCTTTTAACGGTAATTTTTGTCGTTCCTGTGTGACTAATTGTCCGGAAACGGATAAAGCGCTGTCGGTTGATGAATTCGGTCGTCCGGTTGTAGCGTCCGAAAAATGTAAGGGTTGCGGAATTTGCGAATACGTTTGTCCCGCGGAGAAAGCGGCAATTTTCGTCTCATATCCACAAACGGGAGGTTAAAATGCCGATAGCCGGTATTGTAGTAATGACAGATGAGCGTGAAATTCAAACGGTGTATAATCGATTGAGCGCCCATGAACTGATAACCACTTATGGTATTCATCAGGATAATTATATTGTAGCTGTGATTGAAACCGACAGCCTACGGCAATTGGAAGAGCTTATCGATTCGCTCCGAAATTCCAATGAAGCGATTTTAGGAATCTATCCGGCTTATATCAATTTTGAAGACGAAGTTTTTGACAATAGTAAACCTGTAATCGAAGATGTTCAGGGCAATTCTCCGAATACTGACTGACTTAAAGCCGGTTTTACGTCCGCCCGGCGCAGTAAAAGAATCGGAGTTCTTAAAACGCTGCATTCGCTGCAGACGATGCGTTGAGGTTTGTCCGTTCCGGTCAATCAAAGTAATAAAGAGCCGGATAGATAAACAAACGGGCACGCCGGTAATTGTGCCCAGAGAAGTCCCGTGTTATCTGTGTATGAAATGTCCTCCGGAGTGCCCGACGGGAGCCCTGAAACCCATTCGTGAAAAACAAGAAGTGCGGATGGGTATTGCCAGACTGAATAACGAGACCTGTCTTCCGTATCAGGGGATTTTGTGCCGCGCCTGTTACGAACGATGCCCCTTTTACAGAGAAGCGATCATCTTGCGGGATGAGATTTATCCCGAAGTGGTGGAAGATAAATGCGTCGGCTGCGGAATCTGCGAAAATGTTTGCCCCAATGAAGAACCTTCAATTGTTGTAATCGGAAGGCGAACGGATGGACGCTGAATTAAAAAGCAATCTGATAAATATTTTAATCAGAAAACGACGCTGGTTTCAATGGGCTTCGTTAAGTTTTTTAGCGCTGATTCCGGTGCTTTATTTAAATAAAATTTATCTGATTCGGGGGAATTATTTCAGCCTTGGTATCTGGAAAGCGGAATTTATGGATCCGGTTTTTGTTTTGCAGAATTTATTGATTAATTTCGGATTAACAACTGCCATGATCATGGGAATTTTGATTCCGGCGCTGATCGCTTTTTTTACGGGAAAAACGTTTTGCAGTTTTGTCTGTCCCTATAATTTAGTCGCGGAACTTCTTGCTAAACTTATCGGAAAAAAAGAAAAAACAACCAAAACGGTTTCATTTATGAAGGCTAAGTATTACTGGCTTATTTTCGGAGGTTGGCTTGTATTAACGGCGATTGCCGCTTTTCCGCTGATCTACTTTTTTTCCATGCCCGGTCAGATAAGCGTTTTTTTAGGAGATCTGATTTTGTTCAAGGCGGCGGGACTTGAATCTTTAATTATCCTTGGGGTTTTATTGATTGATTTGCTCATTCTCAGACGAGCCTGGTGCCGGTTAATTTGTCCCGTGGGAGCCATGTTGCAGCGTTTTCATGCGCCTTTCGGTCTTAGGGTTAAATTTGAAGAAACGAGCTGCCTGTGTGATTTTGACAATTCTCCCTGTCAAAAAAGTTGTCCGCTTTATCTCGATCCCAAACAAAAAAATCTGTACCCTTTTTGTTACAACTGCGGAGAATGCACAACGATTTGCGCCCGTTACGGACAGGCTTTGTCGATGAAATTCAATTTAAAAAAACCGGCGTTAAAAAATTGAAGTTAAGCTTAATCAAAAAGCCATCCATAAAAAAGGAGGAATGGTTATGCCCGAAAAAAAACAAAAGATCAATCGGAGGGAGTTTATTTTCCGAACGGGAATTTTTGGTGCGCTTGGGTTGGCAATACTGACGTTTGTCAGGAACATAGTTCTTTACCTTTTTCCCGAGAGGAAGACGAAAACTTATCATAAATATTTAGTGGCAAGAGAAGACGAGTTGGCGGTGGGAAGAGCAAAGCAGATTTATATGGGGAGAACCCCGGTTTTTATTGTTCGTCAGGATGAAGGATTTAAGGTTTTTTCCGGGATTTGCACCCATTTGGGATGCATTGTCAAATGGGAGCAGGATAAAGAACGATTTTTCTGTCCCTGCCATAAGGGCGTTTTCGACAAAAGCGGAAAGGTAGTAAGCGGACCGCCGCCCAGACCGTTGGATGAGTTCCGTGTGGAAATCGAAAATAAAAAAGTTTATGTATTTGTGGAAGATAAAACAAGGAGTCCGTGGGCATGAGTTTTAAACAATGGTTCATAGAACGGTTTCCCATAGACTATCAGAAATTTGTGGAGATCAACGAAAAGATCTTCATCAAAGAGCCCATTCCTACACACATGAAAAAATGGCTTTTTGCAATGGGAGCCACCCCTTTAATTCTTTTCGGATTACAGGTAGTTACCGGACTTTTTTTAACATTCTATTTCATACCGTCGCCGGAAATGGCTTTCGAGAGCGTTCGGCATATTACGGAAGACGTGCGCCTTGGCTTCTGGATTCGCGGAATACACCGTTGGGGCGCCAATTTGATGATTATTTCGTTGTTGCTGCACATTACGCGCGTCTTTTTCACCAATGCTTATCGAAAACCGAGAGAGATTAACTGGATATTGGGAGTAGCTTTATTCTTTTTGACTTTAACCATTTCGTTTACAGGCTATTCTCTTACTTATAACCAGCTTTCTTACTGGGCGACGACAGTGGGAACGAATATGATTAAAGAAGTTCCGGTAATCGGCGGTTTGATGCTTCATTTTCTGCGCGGCGGAGACGTGGTGAACGCGAACACGCTGACCCGATTTTACAGCATGCACGTGATGATTTTACCGGCTTTGCTGATGTTCTTTATTTTCCTCCATATCATTATTCTGCGTTTGCACGGTGTGTCGATTCCGGAGGGATTTGAAAAAAAATATTATCCCTTTTATCCGCATCATTTTTATAAAATCATCATTGCCACGCTTTTTTTATTGGCGTTTATGAGCACTTTAACGATAATTTTACCGCCCGGATTGGGCACGCCCGCTAATCCGGCAATAACTCCCCAGCATATCAAACCAGAATGGTATTTTTTCCCCATGTATCGATTTCTGAAGCTGTTTCCGCTGCATGTGGGAATTTACGCCACCGCTGCGTTTGTATTGGTGTTTACCTTTTGGCCCTTTATCGAACCGTTGCTGTCAAAAGAAAAACGCACCCGTACTCTGTTCAGCAGAACAGCCGGAATTTTAACGCTTATCATTACTTTGGCTTTAACATTATGGGAAACAATAGTTATTTAAATAAAGAGGAGGACGCATGGATACCGTAAAAGCACAACAATGGCTCATAGGAATTTTTAGTGTTTTGCTCATAGTTATCCTGCTTATTGTCGCGGGAGTTGAGATGAAAAAGAGCCGTACTTATGAACCGGAAATCGAGGTAGATGAAGTATCCGCCAGATGTATTAATTGTCACGAGAAAAAAGGTCTTGCGCCCAAGATGATTACGGAGTGGAAGGCGAGCAAACATGCCGTTGTGGGAACGGGCTGTATTGAGTGTCACGAGGCTAAAGCCGATGATTTTGACGCCTTTAAATGTCCCGAGAGCGATATTCTTATCGGAAAACACCCGACACCCAACGATTGCGCCAAATGCCATGAGGAGCAAGTTGCGGAATTTGGCAACTCCAAACACGGAGTCGCCCAGATAATGATGGCGCTGAAAGGACCCGACCGAAATGTTTTTGAGCCTACTATCTCAACCAAACATGGCTGCGAGCAATGCCATAATATCGGGAATTACTGGCCCGACGGGAGCATAGGCGAGTGCGACGCCTGTCATTCCAAACACCGTTTTTCATTGGTTCAGGCGAGGAAACCGGAAACCTGCGGCGAATGCCATATAGGTCCGGATCATCCGCAAATCGAGATGTATCTGGAATCAAAGCACGGGAATATCTACACGGCTAACGGCGACGAATGGGATTGGAATTATAAATCCGGCGAACCCGCGCCTTTTAGCGCTCCGACCTGCGCCACCTGCCATATAAGCGCTACGATTACTTCGGGCAAAGCAACGCACAATGTAAGCGAACGTTTAAGCTGGGAAAGCCAGGCTCCGTTTTCCGTGCGCACTCAGGAATACTGGGGTAAAAAGACCTGGCAGGAAAAACGCGAGGGCATGCTTGGCGTTTGTTATCAGTGTCATTCCAAATCATTTGCCGAGCGCTATTTATTGACTGCTGACCTTGTGAACCTGCAATATAATGAAATTTGGGAAGAAACGATCCGCTGGGCAAAACTCCTCAGAAAATACAATGTAATCAAAACGGATGTGTTGGAATTTGACGGGCAAGCCCAGACCTCATGGCCCAAAGAAGGATATGATGAAGAAATAGAACATTCGATTTACCGTAACTGGCATCATGAGGGAAGACGATTCCGCTTTGGAGCCGAAATGATGGGAGCCGATTATACCCAATGGCACGGAATCTGGGAAGTGCAGGAGAATTTGGTTAAAATTATCCAATTGGGAGCCGAACACGGAGTTCCCGAAGCTGTCCGCTGGTTAAAAAATAAGAATGCCAATAAATTCACGCTTTATCCGCTTTATGATATTCCCGGCAGCACCTGGGGTCCGTCTATTTTGGCTTTCAGGGGGAATATGCCCATGGACCGCATTGCCGATTACTGGGAAACCGTCTATGAAAACGTCAAACGCGCCTATGAAAAAGGGCTGCTCACGGACGACGAATGGAATCTGTATAATGAAATTTATAAAAATAAAGATCGGGAATTGGGTCGTGATGTGCCTTTGCCGCCCATTCATGAAGAATATATGAAGAATCTGAAAATTGATTTGAAGCAATTGTACAAAGAACAAAAAGTAGAGTTGTTGCGGAGTAAAATTAAACCGTAATCGGAATTAGTTTAATCAAAAACGCCTGCTTATGCAGGCGTTTTTGATTTTTACTTTACAAGTCCTGAATAGTCTCAATGTTTTAAAAAGAGTTGTTTTTAACATTGCCCATAGCAGGTAATTTATCAAAGCATTCCACAGTAATTTTCGAAATGCTCCGTAATCAAATTCGCTTCACCTGGTCTGCTTTTTAGACGGGCATGTCGGATGGCGGGTTACTACACCCTTGTCGATGGACATGTTTTAAAGGGTTATCAGCAGGTGGTGTGGGACGCCGCCAATGAAAGCGGTCAGCCGGTATCCGGCGGTTTGTATTTTTACGAGTTGAGAGCTTGGTAAAACGCATTTTAAAAAATACCGCCCGTAAAAAGACGTAGATAATAATTAAAATAAATAGGGATAAATCCGTGTGATCAGCGAGTTACTTAAGGGTGAAATTTTTTCTGAAAGCAGCTAAAAAAAGTTGACAGGAATTTGTTTGCTTAGTAAAATTTTTCAGACAATATACCTCTTATATGTTATAGCGAGTAAATAATGTTAAAAAACAGAGCGTTGTTTTTTGAGCAAAGGTCAAAAAGTAAAAGTCGGCAACTATTTTCACTGAACCATTTATCCGTTTTTCCATTCAACCACTTATCTGTCTGTACTGAAAACTATTACAATAGACTTTTTAATCGACCCCAAATCTATAATTTCAATTTTTATTGTTAAACGAAATCTGAAGCGGAGTTAATATGAAAACTTTTGTCTTTATTTTGATGGTTTCCATTTCAATTTATATTTGGTTATCGGTAAAATTACGATAATTCTATTACTAGTACTGATAATCAAATATCACATGGCTTATTAAACAAGATTTTGAATCCTGAAATTGACAATGAATTAAAAACAAAAATAAGAATTTTAGCAAATAATATGGCATTCGCATTAAGAAATAAAGATTTCTGTTAAAGATTATGCTTAAAAATGAATCAAACCGAAGATAACGAAACATCTCGGACTTAAAGAAATGGATGATCACGGTTGTCAATGGAAAAAGTATCCTTTTAACGATAGTCAAATTTAATAAAAAAGGTAAACTGATGGCTAAATCCATTTTTATGTTTTTACTTTTATTAATTAATTTTTCTTTTTCACAAGTTCCGTCTTCGGATTCATCCTTTGTTGATAAAATTCGCTTGATCATCGAGCCTGAATATCAATTCCTTTTTGATCAGTTGGATAATAAAGTATTAGATGGTAAACCTTATATCGGAAAAGCTGTGGATGGTAAATTAAAATTTAATATGGGACATATTCTCGGACTAAAAGTTGGGTTGAAAGGATTTGGTCTGGAGTTTTTTTATTCAATAAGAACTAATTATCTTAAAAATTCTCCTGATGCATTTTTTAAATTGAAGAACGGAAAAGTCATTGGAAAAATAATACAGAACCAATATCTTGCGCAAGATTTGTATTTGCAATACTATTTCAAAAAATTTATGGGGTTAGGATTAAATTATAAAATTATAGGCGAAAAATATTCTCCGAAACATGAAGCTAATTACCCCTCATTATTGAATATTGATTTATTTTATTCAATATTGTATTTATATGTACCTTATAAATTTAAAACAAATTATTTTTCTTACACAGGAAAAATCGGATT
>JAADIP010000035.1 GCA_013151275.1 Calditrichota bacterium
AGGTAGTAGGTAGTAGGAAAAAAATTGTGGAATGTTTGTTTTAAAAGAGAAGACACTTTTTATTTTCAAAAAAATAATTTGACTGAATTATTTAAACCTTTACGCGATTTCGGAGATAACTCATTACGCATTACGCATTACGCATTACGATGACCGAATAAGCCGCTTAACCCTTAACCCTTAACCCTTAACTCTTAACCCTTACACCCTTAACCAAAATCAAACCGTAAATCCCTTTGCGCAGATTGTGATTTCGTGCAAAAAAATTCATTTTCACGAAAATTTTACTTGCATCGGAAATAAAATTGCGTTATTATCCGTAGAAACAAAAACGAACGGAAAATTCACTATGTTAGTAAAATCAATTTTACTACAAACGGAAAACATTTTTTGGTGGTGGTTGATTTCTGCAAAA
This sequence comes from Calditrichota bacterium, assembly GCA_013151275.1. GTDB lineage: Bacteria > Calditrichota > Calditrichia > Calditrichales > Calditrichaceae > Caldithrix. Next base: position 416 of record JAADIP010000035.1, read on the forward strand.
TGCTGTGGTTCAGGTGGGCGATAGTTAGCGCCTTAAACAATTAATGCCTGAACCCACTCACAGATTAGAGTGGGTTTTTTTATGGAGGTATGTTACTATGAATAGAAACGTTCAAACAGTGAATATAGAAAAAAGCCCGGCGGGAATGGGATTGGATGAAGTTCAACGCCTGGCGAAGCAGGGTTCCCTGATCCCTGTTTATCAAATTTTAAACGCCGATTTTCTAACGCCGACAATGGTCTATTTAAGGTTACGCGAACAGGGCAAACCGTCTTTTCTTCTGGAAAGCGTGATTAAGGGACAACAGATGGGGCGGTTCTCCTTTATCGGAGTAAATCCCGTTGAAGTCCTGAAACACGAAAACAACCGTGAGTCTAACCTTTCCGAAAAACCCTTTTTTGACCGGTTGCAGGAAAAATTAAAAAAGCGAACTCCGGTTAAGGTTCGGGGACTCCCTCGATTTACCGGAGGCGCAGTCGGTTACATCGGTTATGACATGATCCGCCAGATCGAGAAACTGCCCGCAGAAAATGCGGACGTGCTTGAAATTCCCGATGCTTTTTTAGGGTTTTTTAACGATCTGATCGCTTTTGATCATGTCTCCAATCAGGTATTCCTGATCAGTCTGATGGAAGTTGACGGAAAAGATTCCGTTAGTCGCAATTACGCTAAAACCGTTGAACGATTGGATTGTTTAAAAGAAAAAATTCTCGCGCAAGAGCCTTTGAGGTTACGGGCATTCAATATTCTTTCCGATCGGGTTAAAAGTAATTTTGAAGCTTCCCGTTTTAAACAGTCCGTTAAAAAAGCGATCGATCATATTTATGCCGGGGATATTTTTCAGGTTGTGCTTTCACAACGTTTTTCTGTTTCCTATTCCGGAGACGTGTTTCAGGTTTACCGGGCGCTGCGCACAATTAATCCTTCGCCCTATATGTTTTTTATGGACTTTGGCGATTTTCAATTATTGGGAACGTCGCCTGAGCCGCTGATTCGCCTGGAAGAAGGCGAACTGGAAATCATTCCCATTGCCGGAACCCGCCATCGCGGAATAACCGAATCCGAAGATGAAGCGTTGGCTGAGGAATTAGTCAACGATCCCAAGGAACGCGCGGAACACATCATGTTAGTAGATTTGGCGCGCAACGATTTGGGCAGAGTAGCCGTGCCCGGTAGCGTTCGGGTAAACGATTTGTTAACGGTTGAGCGTTATTCCCATGTCATGCACATCATCAGCCGGGTTAACGGTCAAATTAAATCGCCTCATTCGACAATTGACGCATTTAAGGCAGCCTTTCCCGCGGGCACGGTCTCCGGCGCTCCCAAAATACGCGCCATGGAAATCATCAATGATCTGGAACCGGACAAACGCTCTTTTTACGCGGGCGCCGTGGGATATTTTGATTATTCCGGCAATATGGACACCTGCATTGCCATACGCACCATGCTTGTAAAAGACGGGATGCTTTACTGGCAGGCTGGAGCCGGAATTGTAGCCGACAGCGTTCCCGAAACCGAGTATCAGGAAACTTTGAACAAGGGAATGGCGTTGTTGAAAGCCGTTGAAAAAGCATCGGGAGTCAATCAATGATTGTTTTTATTGACAATTACGATTCGTTTACTTACAATTTAGTCGATTATTTCGGGCAGCTTTCGCCGGACATCAAAGTTTTCCGAAACGACCGCTGTTCGGTGGAAGAGATACGTTCTTTTAAACCGCAGGGAATCGTTATTTCTCCGGGTCCGGGGACGCCGGACGACGCCGGAATCAGTTGCGACTTAATTCGGGAAATCGGGAACGAAATTCCTGTTCTCGGTATTTGTCTGGGACACCAATGCATCGGGAAAGTTTTCGGAGCGCGGATTATCCGTGCGTATCAGCCGGTTCACGGCAAGACTTCTCCGATTTTTCATAATCACGATGAAATCTTTTCCGGAATTCCGTCGCCTTTTGAGGCAACGCGTTACCATTCTTTAATAGTTGAGCCGGAAAATCTTCCGAACGATCTGCACGTCATTGCCGAAACCGAAGATCACACAATCATGGCAATTCGTCATCGCTATTTGCCTGTTGTGGGTATCCAGTTTCATCCCGAATCCATTTTAACGGATCACGGATTTACCATTCTCTCAAACTGGTTTCGGATTATTCATAAAAGCAAACAAGTCAATCTTAATAAAATTTGAGGTGTACTCATGAAACACATTCTGGAAAAATTAGCCGACAAACAGGATTTAACCCGGGAGGAATGCCGGGAGGCGCTACAGTTAATAATCGATAATCAGGTTAGTCCCGCCCAGGTAGGCGCGTTTTTAATGGGTCTCAGGCAAAAGGGCGAAACTCCGGAAGAAATTAACGGATTTCTGGACTTGCTGAACGAGCGCATGGTAAAAGTGAATCTGGAAGATGCTCAGGCGATAGATGTTTGCGGTACGGGCGGCGATTGTAAGGGGACGTTTAATGTTTCCACCGCCGTGGCGTTTGTTCTGGCTGCCGGCGGCGTAACTGTCGCCAAGCACGGGAATCGCTCAATTTCGAGCAACGCCGGTTCCGCCGATGTTTTGGAAAAATTGGGTATTAACGTCAAGCTTTCGCCCGAACAAGCCAAACAATGCGCCGACGAAATAAAGATCACCTTTTTTTACGCGCCGTTGTACCATCCCGTTTTTACGCATATCGGACCGCACCGCAGAAGTCTGGGAATCCGAACCGTTTTCAATATGCTGGGTCCTCTGCTTAATCCGGCAAACGTTAAAAGGCAGCTTATCGGAACATTCGATCGCTCCACGGCGGAAATGATCGCCAGAGTGCTGAAAGATCGCGGTCATCAAAAAGCATACATTGTACACAGCGAAGACGGATTCGATGAAATATCGCCTTTTGCCAAAACCCATATCTACGAAGTGGATCGGGCTAAAAAGGAGATCGCGCAGTTTCAGTTCGAATCGTTTAAAAAGAATCTCAACCCGGAACAGGTTAAAGGAAGCGGCGCCGTGGGGAACGCCCTGAAAATTTCGGATATATTTAAAGGCAGGCAAGGAGCGGATCGGGAAATGATTTTATTGAACGCGGCTTTTGCTTTTCTTGCCGCCGGTCGGGTAAACAGCTTTGAAGAGGGTTATCGGTTGGGCGCGGAAATCATCGATTCCGGACTGGCTGCAAAAAAGGTCGATGAATTTCGCGAATTTAGCAACGCCTTCGAAACCGAAGCTGTGGAGATAGGATGAACATTCTCGACAAAATCGTTCGGCACAAAAAAGAAGAAGTAGAACAAAAAAAGGAAAAAACGCCTCTGGGTCAACTGCGGTTTGAATTCATGAACGCTAATTACAAACACGCCTCTTTGATAGACCGGTTTTTGACCAACGGCGATTTTCACTTTATTTGCGAAGTAAAAAAAGCGTCTCCTTCCGCGGGCATTATCAAATCCGATTTTGACCCGGTGGATCAGGCGCTGGAATACTTCAAAGGCGGAGCGTCGGCTGTTTCGGTGCTGACGGACGAGCGCTTTTTTCAGGGTAACCTGAACTATCTTCGAATGATAAAAAAAACATTACCGATTCCTGTACTCCGCAAAGATTTTATTATCGATACCTATCAAATTATGGAATCCGCCGTTGCCGGAGCGGACATCATTTTGTTGATAGCCCGAATATTAACCCGCGATCAGCTAAAAATATTTACTCTATTAGCCGCCCGCCTGGGCATGGAAGTGCTTATCGAGTTAAACGACCCCGAAGAACTGGACAAACTCCCGTTGAATGTAGTGGATTTACCGGTGATTCTTGGAATTAACAATCGTGATCTTTCCACCTTCGAGGTCAGCCTGGATAATTCGCTGCGAATGCTTCCCGATTTACCCGGCGGCATACCCGTGATCAGCGAGAGCGGAATCCGATCGCATCGGGATTGTAAGCTGCTGAAAGACAACGGCTTCCACGGAGCTTTAATCGGAGAGGGTTTGATGCGTCAGGAGAATCCCTCCGCTTATTTAAACAAACTGAGAGAGGCGACCAATGGTATTCACCCATCTTAAAATCTGCGGAATCACTAATTTTGAAGACGCCGAGCAAATTGCCGGCATAGGGGTGTCGTTTTTAGGATTTAATTTTTATCCCGAGAGCAAACGGTTTATCGAACCCGAACAAGCCGCGGAGATTATTTCGCGCGTACATTTTCCGGTGCGCTCGGTGGGCATTCTTGTGAAACCGACGCTTACGGAATGCCTTGATCTGATCAGACAAACAGGTGTCGATATGCTGCAAATTTACGATCCGCTTGATTTCGACGATTTCGGCGATATTCCGGTTCCCGTGATTGCCGCCCGGCGATTGAAAACGGACGAAGATTTTTTTTATGAAAACAAAGGCGAACGTTTTGTTCTGCTCGATGCCTTTAGCGACAGCGAATACGGCGGCACGGGAAAGACGTTGGACTGGAGAACCCTTTCTTCGCTTATTCCGAAAGAACGATTGTTTCTGGCGGGAGGCATTACTCCGGACAACATTTTCGAAGCGTTGAAGATTACTCAACCGGCGGTTATCGACGTGGCGAGCGGAGCCGAAGTTTTTCCCGGTAAAAAAGATTTGCGGAAGGTGTTGAGTTTGCAACGAGCGATTTTAGCGCTCAATTATCAGCGATTGAATAGTGAATTAATTTCGATAGAATAATGGCAAAGGTTTAAAAATGAAACATAGTTTAGCCCAAAAGAAACCGCGCATAAAACAACTGCCCGACAACGACGGCTACTTTGGTCGTTTCGGCGGAAAATTCGTTCCGGAAATATTGCGTCCCGCTTTGGATGAACTGGAAGAGGCTTACGATAAACTTCTGAAAGACCCGGATTTTGTCGCCGAACTGGATCGGGAATTAAAAGACTATGCCGGACGTCCGACGCCTCTTTATTTCGCCCGAAACTTAACGGATCATTACGGAAAGGCGCGAATTTATCTGAAACGCGAAGACCTCGCGCACACAGGCGCTCACAAAATCAACAATACCATCGGTCAAATTTTGTTGGCAAAACGCATGGGTAAATCGCGCATTATCGCCGAAACGGGCGCCGGGCAGCACGGCGTGGCTACGGCGACGGTTGCCGCAAAAGCGGGCTTGGAATGCTGCATTTACATGGGCGAAGAGGATATTGAACGGCAGGCTCCCAATGTGATGCGCATGAAAATGCTGGGCGCGGAGGTCAGGACTGTTTATTCGGGCACAAAAACACTAAAAGACGCCACCAACGAAGCCATGCGCGACTGGCTGACCAATGTCCGGAACACGCATTACATCATCGGTTCGGTTGTGGGACCTCATCCCTTTCCCATGATGGTCAGAAATTTTCAAAGCGTTATCGGCAAAGAAGCGCTGGAGCAAATCCGGCAAAAAGAGGATCGCCTTCCCGATTACTTAATTGCCTGCGTGGGCGGAGGCAGCAATGCAATCGGACTATTTTATCCCTTTCTCTCTTTTGAAACTGTGAAAATGATCGGAGTGGAAGCGGCGGGAATGGGAATGGATACCGGTCGGCACGCCGCTTCGCTTACAGCCGGCAGCCCGGGAATTTTTCACGGCATGCTTACCTATTTATTGCAGGATGAAGACGGACAGGTACAGCTTCCTTATTCCATCTCCGCGGGACTCGATTATCCGGGAGTCGGCGCCGAGCACAGTTACCTTAAGGAAACCGATCGGGCGCAATACGTTGCGGTTACCGATGAACAGGCTTTGGAAGCAGCTTTCCTTTTAAGCCGCTTAGAAGGCATCATTCCCGCTCTGGAAAGCGCCCACGCTTTGGCTTATCTGGAAACGATCATGCCAAAAACGGATCGGGATCGGATTGTGATTGTCAATTTAAGCGGTCGCGGCGACAAAGACATGCAAACCTATTTGAGTTTTTTGGAAAGATAAAAAATTACGCCAAAGAAGTTTCTTGCACAAAAGAAAAAAGGAATTCAGAGAAGATGGGTAAAAGGCTTCGGGAACGAATAGAGCGGAATATTGAACAGGGCAAAAAGATGCTCTCCTTATTTTTAACAGCCGGATATCCGAAACCGGAAATGACAAACGACATCATCCGTGCTTGCGATAAAGCGGGAGTCGATTTCATTGAATTGGGCATTCCTTTTTCGGATCCCATAGCGGACGGACCGGTTATTCAGAAGGCGTCGGATATTGCGCTGAAAAACGGAATCAATTTGAATGCCATATTCGAAACGGTCAAAAAGGTGCGGGAAGAATCCGACATTCCGATTATTTTAATGGGTTATGTCAATCCTGTTTTCCAAATGGGATTCGAACGATTTTTCGAAACGTGCGCAAATACCGGAGTCGATGGATTGATTCTACCGGATTTTCCCATCGAAGAAAGCAGCACGTATTTTCCGTTGTTAAAGAAGCTGGATATCGATTTGATTCACCTGATTGCCCCAAATACCAAACCGGAACGAATTGAAAAAATCGACCGGGCGAGTACGGCGTTTGTCTATTGCACGGCTTACACGGGCGTGACGGGCAAAGATAATCGTCCTTTACCCGAGACAGAAAGGTTTTTGCGGGAGATCGGGCAAAATTTGAATCATCCCGTTTTTATCGGGTTCGGAATAAAGACCGCGGCGGATTTTCAGTACTACACGCGATACGCAGCCGGAGTGATTGTGGGAAGCGCGTTTATCAAATATCTGAGCGAAACTGATGGTAAGGAAATCGATTCGGCTGTTCGTTCCTTTATTTCCAATATTCGGTAGGAAGCGCTTCACCGCGGAGTACGCAGAGAGCGCTGAGTTTTTCTTTTGGTTTTTTGTAAACGAATTAAAGAATTTATTTTCTTTTCAATTCCAAATTTTAAATACCTTTGGCTGTATTCTTATTTGCGTAGTTTGTGTCTTCCATGTGACCTTTGACCGCAGATTGCGCTTATTACGCAGAGTTTTTATTCCGGATTTTTTGTAAGATTTTCTCACGCCGGGAAAACTTCAACAAAATTATTTAACTTTTTTCCTCTTCTTGTAAATTTCAAGTACCATTTTAGGATTTTTTTGTTAAATTACTCTAAATTAATAAAAAGGGGATTACTATCTTGACCGGGTTTACCGAAGGCGATTATTGGATCGAGACAATCAAACAGGCGTTAAGGGAAGATCTGGGCGACGGCGACGTAACAACGGAATGCACAATTCCCCCGGATAAAATAATCGAAGGGCGATTGATTGCCAAGGAAGAGGGCGTGATTGCCGGATTAATTGTATTCGAAAAAACGTTTCAACTTTTGGATCAAACCGTTGAATGCCGGTTTAATGTTAAGGACGGGGAGTGGGTGAAGAGCGGCGCGGTCATTGCCGTAATAAAAGGCTCTGCGAGAGCCGTTTTAAGCGGAGAACGTGTGGCGCTCAACTTTTTACAACGCATGTCGGGAATTGCCACGCTGACGCGCAGAATGGTTGACGCCGTAAAAGGCACAAAGGCTAAAATATTAGATACCCGTAAAACGGCTCCCGGCTTGCGCTATTTCGATAAATGGGCAGTCCGCCTGGGAGGCGGGGCAAACCATCGCATCGGTCTTTACGATATGGTGCTGATCAAGGATAATCACATTGCAGCCTGCGGGAGCATAGCCGAGGCTGTAAATCAGGTGCGGAAGTGCGACAAACGTAAACGTCCCATCGAAGTTGAAGTTAAAAATATGCAGGAATTAAAGGAAGCGCTCGATTTGGGAGTCGATCGCATTATGCTGGATAACATGAGTCCTGAACAGATGCGCCGGGCGGCGGAAATTTGTAACGGTAAAATTCCCCTGGAGGCTTCCGGAAATATTACTTTAAAGAATGTCGCGGAGGTGGCGAAAACAGGTGTGGATTTCATTTCCGTGGGCAGTTTAACGCATTCGGTTAAAGCGCTGGATATAAGTTTGTTGGTTTAAAGATTGTAACGGGTGAATAAAAAGAACTATTATTCTTTTTCAGAGTAAGACCTGAAACGACTTAAGGAAATCTTTATTCAGGAGGACATTGTGACGGAAGATAAATTATACGAAGAGCTGTATCAAAAACTAAATAAAATCATGCCCGAAGCGGAAATTCGCGTCAAAGCGGAATTGGCTTCTCAGATAAATAAATTAAAAAAAGAAAAAAATGCGGTGATCTTAGGGCATAATTACATGGAACCGGCGCTCTACTATTCCATTCCCGATTTTCGCGGCGATTCTCTGGAATTGGCTCGCAAAGCGGCGGAGACCGATAAAGATATCATCGTTTTCTGCGGGGTTCGTTTTATGGCTGAAACGGCAAAAATTCTCAGTCCCGAGAAAACCGTTTTGCTTCCGGCGGAAAAAGCGGGATGTTCTCTGGCGGAGAGCATCACTCCCGAAGACATCCGTATTTTAAAAAAGAAGTTTCCCGGCGTTCCGGTTGTTACCTACATAAACACCTATGCCGAGGTTAAAGCCGAATGCGACGTGTGTTGTACGTCCAGCAACGCAGCCGCGATAGTGAATTCCCTGAAAAGCGACACGGTGATTTTCCTGCCCGATGAATATCTTGCCAAAAATGTGGCTCGGGAAACCGGAAAACACATCATCTTTCCCAGCAAAACGCCAAATTGGCAAAATACCGAACCAGCTACGGACATCGATTACCGGTTAATCGGATGGCACGGAAAATGCGAAGTTCATGAGCTGTTTACCGTCGATGATATTGAGAACGCGCGACGACAGTTTCCGGACGTGGTTGTTCTTTCGCATCCCGAGTGCAGTCCGGAAGTAACCGCCGCATCCGATTTTTCGGGCAGTACCTCGGCTATGATCCGCTATGTGGAAGAACACGACGCTCCGCACTATTTGATTTTAACGGAATGCTCGATGGGCGATAACATTATGGCGGCGCATCCGGAAAAAGAAATGCTGCGTTTGTGTTCGCATCGTTGCCCGCACATGGCTGAGATCACGCTCGAAGATACTTTAAAATCATTACAATTGAACAGGTACGTCATCGAAGTGCCCGAAGATATTCGTCGGCGCGCCGAGCGGGCTGTACGGCGGATGATTGAATTATCTTAAATAAACGGATTAAAATGAGCGATCACATTGAGACAGAAGTTCTTATCATAGGCTGCGGAATTGCCGGCGGACTTGCGGCGCTCCGGCTGGCTGATTCCGGCGTGCCCGTAACCGTTGTTACCCACGGGTCAAATACAGTCTCCAGCAGCACCTATTATGCCCAGGGCGGGATTATTTACAAAGGAGAAAAAGACTCGCCCGATCTTTTGGCGGAAGATATCTTTCGAGCCGGAGCGGGACACAGCTATCCTCCGGCTGTTAAAAAGATCGCCGAAGAAGGTCCGGAACTGGTTGAAAAACTGTTGGTCGAAAGATTGCAAATACAATTCGATCGAAACCCGGACGGAACCTTTGCCTTAGCCCGGGAAGGCGGGCACAGCGTACCGCGTATCCTCCATGTTCGTGATTCCACCGGAAAATCCATTCAGGATGCGATTATGATACGCATTATGGAGCATCCCAACATACTGCTTTTAGAAAACCAAACGGCGATTGATTTATTGACTCCCGCCCACCATTCACGCGACCGTCGCGCCGTGTATGAGCCGAGTAGTTGTGTGGGAGCGTATCTGTTTAATCAGAAGGAGCGAAGGGTTATTCGCGTGCTGGCAAAAAAAACGGTTCTTGCCACGGGAGGATTGGGTCAAATTTTCAAGCGCTCCACAAATCCTCCGGGCTCCAGAGGAGACGGAATTGCCATGGCTCACCGGGCTGGCGCACGCATCGTGAACATGGAATTCATTCAATTTCACCCCACCATTTTTTACCATGAATACAGACCGACCTTTTTGATTTCCGAAGCGGTTCGCGGCGCAGGAGCGCGGCTGGTTGACGCGCACGGACGACCGTTTATGCAGAAATATGCCGCGGAATGGAAAGACCTGGCGCCGAGAGATCTGGTCGCCTGCAGCATACACAAAGAGATGCTGGAACAGGATATGTCCCATGTTTATCTGGATATGCGTTCATATCTTTCAGCCGATCGGATTAAAAACGAATTTCCGTTTATCTACCAAAAATGTATGGAGTTTGGGGTTGATCCTACAAAAGATTTGATCCCGGTTGTTCCGGCGGCGCATTACCTGTGCGGAGGCGTGCTGGTTAACGAAGACGGAGAATCGAGTCTTCAGAATCTTTACGCCGTCGGAGAAGTAGCCTGTACCGGCGTTCACGGCGCAAATCGTCTGGCAAGCACTTCGTTGCTGGAAGGCGTGGTCTGGGCGAACAGTTCCGCAAATCATATTTTACAGAACTTAAAAGAAACAAAACCCTACGATTCCGACAACATTCCCGAGTGGAAAGACATCGGTGAGTTTGAACCGGATCCCGCTTTGATCAGTCAGGATATGAGTTCGATTCGCAATATCATGTGGAATTACGTGGGATTGGTCAGGACAACGCACCGTTTGCAGCGCGCCCGACGTGATTTGCGTAATCTGGAAAATGAAATCGAACGTTTCTATCGGGTGAGCAAACTTTCAGACGGATTAATCGGATTACGCAACGCCGTTCGGACGGCAATCATCGTTACTTCTTCCGCCTGGGAAAACACACAAAGCATGGGCTGCCATTACAGGGAATAATAAAGAATAATTGCGGCGGAGAGCAAGGGGATTCATTTTCGTTAAGGGTTACTGGCTACTGGTCGCTGGTTTCTGGTTACTCATTACGCATCACGCGTCACGGCTTTCTGACATTCCTTTCCTTTAATCTTTTTCCCTTAATCTTTAATCTTGCTCGTCACGTCAACTTCATCCCAAAAGCGATGGAATATTCGAATTCTATTATTCGATGGAATCCCACGCGTTCGTAAAAGCCTATTGCCGCCGTATTTCTTTTGCCGACCTGAAGATGGAGCG
>JAADIP010000154.1 GCA_013151275.1 Calditrichota bacterium
CAGAGAAGGCGCATCATGTTCACTCACATACCGGCGCAATGCACTATTAAGATTTTCACGGTGAGCGGTGTACTGGTTGATGTGATCGAGGTGAATAATTCGGTAAATCACCGCGGTACGGACTGGGATTTGAATTCCGAAGCCAACGGCACGGCTTTTTGGGATTTAAAGACCAAAGAGGGTCTGGATGTTGCGGCTGGTTATTACATTTACCACATCAAGTCGCTTTTAACGGGCAAGGAAAAGATGGGCAAGTTTGCGATAATCAAGTAATTATCGATAAACAAGCGCGACGAAAAATTTTGGAAAGATTAAAAATCAATTAAGGAATTCAGTATGACCCCATTTGGCAAAAAGTTACGAATGGTTTTACTAATATCGGTTTCCGTTTTGATTCCCGTTATTGTGTTTGCTCAGGGCAGACCCTACGACGGACCCGACGATCCCGCGGGCGATCCTTCCGCCGAGCGTTATGGTTGGATGACGGGCAACCGGGTATTGCTGTTTTTCCGAAATACCACGGAATTATCGAATTGTTGCAATTTAGGCTATGATGTGTCCAAATGGCCCAATAATTATGACGGCACAAAGATGCACGACGGTATTGCCCTGATGATCGGCTCCCGGGTCTTCATCAAAAACGATTCCATCCCCATCGAAGATCCTGCCACAATCACGCCGGATATGGAAGTCGATACCCTGTATTTTATCGAAGGCAGTTATCGCGAGTATATGGACAAAAACGAAGCCGGAACGGTTGAATGGGGTCTTTATCCGGTTTTCGGTTATTTTAACGCTTTAAATGAATATCCCGCCATGAGCAATATGCCCGATTCCTGGCCTCCGGAAGGCTGGCCCACAAAGAACGGCAAAAAATGGGCGGGAGAATGGAACGGGCGTTTCGGGCGCGGAGTGATGAAAGCCGATCAGGAATGTTATTTTGTCGCCAATGACGCTCAGGATCAGGAGTATCTGGTTCCCGAGCGCCGGGTAAAATACTACCCGCGCAGACTGCGCGCAGCCGACGGTGAAATTATTAAAGATGTCAGGATCGGCGACTTAAATCCGAATGTGACGGTACAAAAAGGTTTGCCGTGGGGCGGTCTCGGAGTGAGAGTGGAAGTGCGCGGTTTTCAATGGAGCAACCCTTCCGCCACCGATGCGATTTTCTGGGAATACAATATTTCCAATATTTCCGAATATTCGCTGGCGGAAAACTTTTTCGGAATTTACATGGACAACGCGGTCGGCGGCGAAGAAGGCGCCGGCGACGATATCGCCTATTATACCAAAGAACTCAATATGTGTTATTCGTGGGATGTTGACGGAATTCCTTTGGGCGGAGGTTCGACGCCCGGCGTTCTGGGCATGGCGTTTCTGGAAAGTCCGGGAATTCCTTTTGACAATATTGATAACGACAACGACGGCATTATTGACGAAAAGCGCGATAATGTCGCTACGGCAAAGGTAGGACCAACCGACGGCATCAGCGATGTTTACAAATTTCTGAAATACTACAAGCTGAAAGAAAAAGACCTGCGCGAACATTGGGACGCGGACGAAGATCAGGATTGGCAGGACGGCTTTGACAAAAACGGCAACGGCGTCTATTCTTACTTCGATAAAGAGACCGGGCGGTGGTATGTTGAGCCCGGAGAAGATCCCGGCGACGACCTTGGTTTGGACGGCGTGGGTCCTTACGATATCAACTACAACGGTCCCGATGAAGGCGAAGGCAACCATCGACCCGATTTTGTGGAAGGAGTGGGATGCGAGCCCAATTTTGCAGCCACCGATGTGAGCGAATCGGATATGCTCGGTTTAACCTCGTTCCGCTATGTGTTCGAATGGGGAACGCAGGGCAAGAGTCTGATGAACGATGAAATCACTTTTAAATGGAATACCGAAGGAGTTTTTGACGAAGCTCAGATGAATCCGCGTAATTTTGTCGAACAGTTTGCCTCCGGTTTGTTCCCTTTATTTAAAGGAAGAACCGAACGCATTTCCATGTCCGAACTCCACGCTTACGACGCGCTCACCGGACTTAATTCCGCAGAACATAAGGCGCCGGCTTTGTTCCGTTTAAAAGAAGTGGTGCAGGTTATTTACGAATCGGATTACCGCTTTGCGCAGCCGCCGCTTACTCCCACCCTTTCCGCGGTGCCCATGGACGGAAAGGTAGTTTTAACATGGGACGATCTGGCGGATACCCGCACCCGCGACGCTTTTGTGGGCAATAAAAATGATTTTGAAGGTTATAAGCTCTATCGTTCGACGGACAAAAAACTTCAGGATGCCGAACTTATTTCCGACGGATACGGGACAAAAATTCTAAAAAAACCGATCTTCCAGTGCGATTTGGTCGATAATATTTACGGCTTTGCCGACTACGGCATGATCAACGGAATCGGGTATTACCTGGGAGACGAATCGGGACTTCAGCACTATTTTGTCGATAATACTGTTAAAAACGGACAAACCTATTATTACGTTCTTGTCGCCTACGATTACGGTATCGACAGCATCGGCACGGGTATTTCACCTTCCGAAAATACATTTACCATCGAATTGGATGAATACGAGAACGTACGCAAAATTTCTCAGAATGTAGCCATTGTTAATCCGCATCAGCCTGCCGCCGGTTTTTTGGATCCGCGCGTGGAAGTCGATTCCGAACAAAAAACATTCGGATCGGGTAAGGTCGAGCCTGAGCTGCTTGTTCCGCAGTATTTAAAAGACGGGCACGTTTACAAAGTTGCTTTTGGGGTAGATACCATTGATTATCTGAACAAGGTTCCCTTCGGATTGATTTACCGCAATAACGCCATTAAAATTTACGATGCCACCGAAGGAAACAAACTGGTCTATTTTGAAAATAAATCGAGTTACAGCGGGAACAATTTTGTTTACTATCAATACGATTATTTCAACGCCAAAAAAGAGAACTGGCTGATGAATTACGGCAGAAATTTAACCACAAGTCAGTTCGACGGCTTACTGATCCATTTTAATGTTCCGGTGGAAACCGCAACGCTTGATGAGGCAAACACGGGATGGGTTGTCGGCGACTCGCCGATGGCTCTGCGGCTGCCGAAAATTGAGATTACCGAGGGACAGCAGAAAGGGTACAGATCAATCATGCTGCCCTATGACTACGATATAATTTTTACGGACTCGGACACAGCCTACACAAGCAAATTTTCCAAGACGCGGTTCTGGGGCGAAAACCGGGATATTGTTTACACAAAAGGCGATTACATTCCCGGGCAGAGTTTTAATTTTTATGTGGTGAATCGTTCGGTGCGGGACGAGAACGGCGAAGACGTGATCATGGAAATGATAGCTCACGATCTGAACGGCAACGGACAATTCGATATTCTGGAAGATGAAATCATCGTAGGCGTCACCAATTCCATCGGCTTTCTGGGCAAAGGCAAGTGGGCTGCGACAGCGTTTGTTCTTGATTTTCAACAGTGTGAAAGCGAAAACGATCTGCCAAAAGCGGGCGATGTTTACCACGTTACTTTTAAACGTCCTTTTGCCCAGACAGATACGATCACTTTTACTGTTTATGGCTCAAAAGGCGTCGATCCGAAAAAACTAAACGAAGATATGGATCAAATACGGGTAGTGCCCAATCCTTACGTGGCGACGGACAAATACGAAACCAATGTCTCGAACTGGCAGCTCAGTCAGCGCCGACGCCTTATGTTCACCCATGTTCCCGCGCAGTGCACCATCAAAATTTTTACAGTCAGCGGCGTTTTGGTGGATGTGATTGAAGTGAACAATTCGACAGCCGCCCGCAGCAGGGACTGGGATTTAAACTCCGATGCCAACGGCACTGCTTTCTGGGATCTGAAGACCAAAGAAGGTCTGGATGTTGCGGCGGGCTATTATATTTATCATATTAAGTCGCATCTGACCGGTAAAGAAGTGATGGGTAAATTTGCGATTATCAAATAAAAGAATGAACACGAAAAAAAGACAGGTTTGCATAATGACCCGAAAACTTTCGGTTTTAATACTGATTCTAATACTCTTTCTCTCGTGCGGTAAAAAAATCGAACAACCCAAAGAGATCATTCTGGTAAAAATCGGCGATAAAACGATATCGAAAAACGAATTTATCCGCCGGGCGGAAATGACGATCCGTCCCCCTTATTGCAATTCCAATTACGCCTTGCATAAAAAGATTATTTTGAATTCTTT
Source organism: Calditrichota bacterium (assembly GCA_013151275.1). Classification (GTDB taxonomy): domain Bacteria; phylum Calditrichota; class Calditrichia; order Calditrichales; family Calditrichaceae; genus Caldithrix. The sequence continues at coordinate 4,213 of JAADIP010000154.1, forward strand.
GATCGCGGAAAAATTGTTTGCCATCGAAGCCGGAGAAGATAACGACTTCATTAAAGACCCCTTGATTCAGGCGCACTTGCAGGGGCGTAAGGAACAAGCCATGCGGCAATGGCTCTATTACGAAAAAGCAGCCAAAAAAGTAAAATTAGACACAAGCGAAATCGTAAAATATTTTGCCTGGGTCGATCGCGTTTACCGCATTTCTTATGTCAATCTTCGCGACAGCGTCATCGCCTATCAATTGTATGCCGAAGCCGCGAAGGACACCTCCCGCTTTGACGAAATTTTACGCTCAAAAATCGGATTAAAGAAAATTCCGCGACGCAAAATTCAATATAGCACCACCGAACCCGATCCCGTGCTTGACGCCTTGTTCACCCGTCGATTATTAAAAGGCGAAGTGCTGAAACCCATTAAGGTGTCAAAGGAAGATTATCTGTTAATCAAAATTAACGGGTGGCGCAGATACCCCGTAATCACGCAATCGCAGGCGGATCAGCACTGGTACAATATCACCGAAAATCTGAAAAAACGGAAATCCGAACAATTCTTTGCCGCTTACGTCCGCCGGGTGATGAAAGGGAAAACCATTGAATTCAAAAAGGATAATTTTTTACATCTGGTCGATCTGTTGGGACCGGTATATTTAAAGACGCCCGAAGAGCAGAAGCAGCGGCTTAAAAAATTGTACTGGGATAAGGGCGAAGTGGTCGATAAATTCAGTGAAATCGAACCGAAACTGGAAGAGATGAAACAGGCTCCCGTTTTTTCGGTAGGCGGTAAAACCTGGACAGTGGGCGAATTTATGCGGGCGCTGTCCACCCATCCCCTTGTGTTCAGAAAAAAGACCATTCCCAACGGCGAATTTGGTCAGCAGTTGCAGTTTGCCGTCATGGACCTGATTCGCGATCAATACCTGACAAAAATTGCTTATGAAGAGGGCTACGATAAAATTAATGTGGTTCAAAGAAATTACCAAATGTGGAAAGACAGCTTTAACGCATTCTATTACAAAAAGATATTATTGGATAAATGGGGAGTCGCCGACACCACCTATCAAAAACGACTGATTCCTGTTATTCAGGAGTATTTCAATCCCTACGTGGATAGCCTGCAAGCCAAATACGGCGATGTAATCGAAATTAACACCGATGAATTCAATAAAATCAAACTTACAAGAATCGATATGGTCGCCACCTTCAGCAATTTGCCGTATCCGTTGGTTGTGCCTCCGTTCCCCATGATTACGACCGACGACAGATTGGATTACGGCAGCAAGATGAAAAACGAACAGGCTGTTTCCAAAAGCAAAGATAATCGGACAAATTAATAACCGTTAAATAGTGTTTTTGTGATTTCCGATTGCCATCTTCGAATCTGTTAAATTAGGGCAATAAGAGATGCTGTATTTTTAAATGAGTAATTTGCCGCGTTGAGGAGAGAGATAATGTCCGGAAAAATTCTTTTTTTCAATCTGATGCTGTTTTTAGCCTGCCTGCCCGTTTTTGCCGATTCTACCACGGTAAAGATTTTCGAGCAGAATTTTATCCACTTCGGCGGCGGCGTTATGAATGACACGGAAGATTTTACGGAAGAGGATAACGGAAGAATCGTAAGCCGCACAATCGATCTTCCCGAGTTCGTGAATCCGGTAAAGATAACCGCGCATTTAATCGTTAATTCGAACGGCGATCCCTGGGACAGAGCAGGTTCGATATTCCTCTCGGTTCCGGGAACGGAAAATATCGAGCTGCTGAAGTTTATCACCGGATTCGGCGGTTACTCCGATCTGACGCAGGATGTCTCGTATCTGGCGCCTCTGTTAAAAGGAAAGCGCACGATCAAAGCCTTTGTCGATACCTGGGTCAACAGCGGCTGGGTTGTTGATTTTGAATTGATTTATCAGGAAACGGACACCATACAGCCGCCGTCGTGGAATCAGGGACTTTTATATTCATGGGGACTCACCCGTAAAGCGGCGGAAAGCGATACTCCCGATATTGATATCAACGTTCCTTTGGGGCGCGAACGCTTGATGTTGACCTATTACGCCTCGGGACACGCTCTCAAAGGTTCGGGCGGAGACGAATTTGTAACCAAAGATAACGTTATTGCAGTCGATGGCAAAGAGGTTTATCGCTATCGACCGTGGCGCGACGACTGCCGCAACTTCAGAGATCGGAATCCGCAGTCCGGAAGGTGGGGCAATACCTGGTCGTCCGATTTTTCCCGCAGCGGCTGGTGCCCGGGCGACAAGGTTTATCCCGTGATTTTGGATGTCACCGAGCCCCTGACTTCCGGTGTTCACAATATCGCCTTTTGGGTGGAGAATATTCGTCCGTCGGAATCGGACGGCAATGCCGGGTACTGGCGCATTTCGTCTTTTTTAACCGGTTGGGGAAATATTGACAACTGGAAACCTGTAAAGATCGAAGTTTCCGGTCCCGAGGGCGGCGTTTATCAAACAAACAGGAATATTGCCTTTAGAATCGATCTTACGGATAATTCGGGTTTGCCCGTTGTAATTACCGATCAAACCCTGGAAATATCCTGTGAACGAAAAGGCGCGGAATTTTCGCAGGATAAACGATCGTGGAGTAACCCGCTTTCGGTTCGTATTAAAAATGGTTCGCTTCAGCTCTGGTTCAGATCGGGCGAAAACGGAGAATTTGTAATCAGGGTCAAAGACCCGGCGGGAGTTCTGCCCGAAGCCGATCCGATAACCGTTACGGTGAATAATTTTGAACCCGGAGAAGGGGAGGAAAACTTTGCTTTGAAATACAAAGCTGTTTCTGCCGACTGCGCCTGTAACGATAACGAAAAGCCGGAATTCGCTCTGGACGGTTCTTTGACTACCAAATGGTGCTGCAATAACGGCGGCAGCGACTGGATGACGGTAACTCTGCCCGATTCCGTTGAGCTTAATTATTTTATCATTCGTCATGCCGGCGCCGGGCGGGCTCCTGAAGGCGATCCGGGGCACGGCGATAATCCGGGAATGAATACGCGGGATTTTGCCGTCCAAATCAGAGATTCCGCCGGCGATTGGAAAAACGTTGTTTCCGTTGTCGGGAATCCGCAAAACGAAGAGGGAAACGTGACCTATCACGCCTTGCCGCAAGCGGTTAAAACCGATCAGGTACGTTTGCTGATTACGGATCAGGGCTCCGATAATGCAGCGAGAATTTACGAATTTGAAATGTACAATCGCGATTTAAGCGCTATCGATTTCGATCATTTTGAAACTGCAAGACCTCCGGAATTGTTTTTTGTCTATCCGAATTATCCCAATCCGTTTAACGCAGAGACAACCATTAAAATCTTTGTTCCAGAGTTCAGCGGAATTCAGGCGACCGTTTTTGATTCGCGGGGACGATTGGTCAGGCATTTGTTAAGCGGGAAATTTCCGCGCGGATTCCACACCTTTAAATGGAACGGTCTGAATATCCGCAATCAGATGGTCGCCAGCGGCGTTTACTTTTTAAACGTACGATTTACCAAAAATGACGGAACGCAGTTTGTCAAATTAAGAAAACTTATCCTGGCAAAATAACAGTCGATAGCTGTTTATCGGGTCATATTGAAAATCGGCATGACCGTTTTGAATTAGTTTGTTTTAGCAACGATGAAAAAAATCGGTTTTTTGTGATAAACACCCGCTTCCAAACAGAAAATCGGTTGCATTCGGAAATTCAACGCGGAGACTTCCGAAAAAATGATGGTAAAAATTAAGCCGTTTATTTATTGCAAAACATGGGTTTGTTTATTAAGTTAAGTAGTGTTTTTTATTCTCGTTCAGGATTTATTTTTTGAATCCTGTGTAAATTAAAATTTTTTAAATATTTTGTCATTGCAAAAATATTCTTTTACAGAGGGTAGATGATGAGACGTCGTTCATTTTTAAAAAGCACATTACTTTCGGGGTTGGCTGCTTCGGTATTAAAAAGTAAAATGGTGGACGGAGCGGTTTTAAAGGAGAGTAAGGGCAAAGTTTTGGTGGTCTCCAGCTATAACGGATTACGCGCCACCGAAAAAGCCGCGCAGATGATTTTAAACGGTTCGGACGCCCTTGACGCCGTGATTGCCGGAGTTAATATCGTGGAAAACGACCCCGATGATCATTCGGTCGGCTACGGCGGATTGCCCAACGAAGAAGGCGTTGTGGAGCTCGATTCTTGCGTAATGCACGGTCCCACGCACAATGCCGGCGCGGTTGCAGCCTTACGCAATATTAAAAATCCCTCAAAGGTTGCCCGATTGGTAATGGAACGAACCGATCACGTTCTTTTGGTGGGAGAGGGAGCCTTAAAATTCGCCAAAGCCCACGGCTTTAAAGAAGAAGATCTGTTAACCGATGAAGCCCGTAAAATTTGGTTGTACTGGAAAGAGGGATTGAGCGATAAAGATGATTGGTTTTTGCCGCCCATGGATCAAATTCCCGAAAAATACAAAAAATGGATTCACACCACGGGAACGATAACCTGTCTCGGACTTGATTTGCAGGGAAATATTTCCGGAGTTACCACAACAAGCGGTTTGGCGTTTAAAATTCCCGGGCGGGTGGGAGACAGTCCCATCATCGGCGCGGGTTTATACGTTGACAACGAGGTGGGAGCCTGCGGTTCAACCGGTCGAGGCGAAGAAAATTTAAAGAATCTTTCCTGCTATCAGGTTGTGGAGTACATGCGCGACGGTCTGTCTCCCGAGGCAGCCTGCAAAAAAGTTCTCAAACGAGTAATCGATCACGCAAAGCTGCCCGAACTAAAGAATAGCCGCGGATATCCGAGTTTTAATTTAAGATTGTACGCTTTGAACAAAAACGGCGAATTCGGATCAGCCTCAATTTACGGACCGGCGGAGTTTTCCGTGTTTGACGGAAAAGAAAACAAACGTCGCCCGAGTCCGTTTTTTTATGAATGGAAATATTTAAAGTAAATAATAATCGAGGGAATAATGCAAACAGGTGATATTCGTTTAATTAAGGACATTAACGCCCGCTTGGTTTTGAATCTGATTCGCGAACATAAGGTTATTTCCGGTGCGGATCTTGCCAAGATTACCGGGATGCGCCCGTCCACCATTTCGAATATTTTGCGGGAATTAAAAAGCAAAAATTTAATTGTCAATCTCGGAAAAGGGGAATCCACCGATAAAGGCGGAAAACGTCCCTATTTATGGGGATTGAACGACGAAGCCTCTTATGTGTTAGGTGTTGATGTCGAACTCGGCGAAATAACGGCTGTGGTTTTAAAATTAAACGGCGAAAGCGTGTTTAAGCATGTGTATAAAACCGAGCAGACCAGCGATATTCAGGTAATTGTCGATCAAATTGTAAACGTGGTGCACGACAGCGTCAAAAAAGCAAGAATCGACATGGAGCATATACTCGGTTTGGGCGTGGCTGTTGCCGGAGTGGTAAATTCCGTCAGAGGCGTTGTGATCGAAACGGATATCTCTCCGAAAATGAATATACCGTTGAAAGCCTACCTCGGAAAGCATTTTAATTTTCCGATGGTTATTGAAAATAACGCCAACGCCGCCGCAATAGGCGCCAAGTGGGTCGGCTCGGCAAAAGATGTGCAGAATTTTATCATCGTCCTGGTGGAATTGCACTGTGACGTCGGCGGAATGGGAATCGGTCTTGTATTGGACGGCGAACTTTATCACGGCGCCAACTACTGTTCGGGTGAGTTGAACGTTCATCTGCCCACATTGACCGCTATTTTAAACACCCTGCGAAACAGACTGCACGAAGGCGACATATTAAAAAACTACATCGATCGCCTCGATGAACTGGATATTTACAAGGTCATCGACGCCGCCAAAAAAGGCGATAAGGTCGCTCAGATGTGTTTTTCGATCGTCGGTCACCATATCGGGCAGAATATCGCCCCGGCTGTCGGTTTGATCAATCCCGAAAAACTGGTAATAGCCGGCGATATTTCGGAGCTCGAAGAATTGGTAATCGAACCGATAAACAAAGAAATCGAGATGATCACCCTGAATCTGGTTCATGAAAATCTGGAAGTGACCACAAGTATTCACGGCAGATATTCCGTTGCCATGGGCGCAGCCTCATTGATCTTAAATGAATTTTTTAAGGTTGTGTTGATCAAGAAAAGCGATATAGTTTCCCTGTAAAAAAAGTCCCGCGACCCCTCGTCCCGCTCTTTACTGCGGCGGACGGGGGCGAGCCTGAAAACAACCCCCGTCATGGCAGGACAATCCCGCGCCGATTTCAGGATTTTAAGACAATTCTCCCGATTGAGTAACCCGTTGTCAGTGAGAAGTCTCCCCAAAAAATCCCTCCGCCTGATTTTCCCGAAATTTGTCGCTAATGTTTTTCCGCTTATCGTACAATTAATTCCGCAAACTCATTGAATAACTTCCGCGAACCGTCTTCCGATCCGTCAATCCATTCCTAAAAGGTAGAAAACCGGTAAAACAGTAACGGCAATTTTTCTGCGGGTGAACCGGAAACGCAGTAAGATCGGCGGTTTGCAGGCTTTACAATCAAATAGGGGAGTCTGGTCGGCGATTTTGGGCTCTGATTATTAGTTTTCACGCTGAAGAAACTTAATTTCAGCCGCGGGGTAATTTTGACGGAATCGGGCGTTGAACGGCGATCCGATGCAATTAAGCAATTGATTATTTTTTAAAGAGCAAGGGAGTTAACGCCGAAATAAAATATTTACCGTCTTTTGGAATATTTTTCTTGAAAACAAACAAATAAATGAATATATTGATTTCCGGCTTATGGAACTTACGCTTTTGGGAGAGTCATTTAGATGCAGTACGGTCATTTCAGCGACGACGGAAAAGAATTCATAATCGATAATGTGGAAACCCCCACTCCGTGGATCAACTATTTACAAAACGGTCAATATTTTGCGCTCATCTCCAACAACGGCGGCGGTTATTCTTACATTAAGAGTCCCCTCCACGGGCGTATTACAAGATACCGCTTAAACGACGTGCCGCCCGATCGACCCGGTAAATATATCTACATTAAAGACCTGGACAGCGGGGAGGTATGGAGCCTCACCTGGCAGCCGGTCGGTAAATTCAGGGAAGCGTACAGGGTGATTCACGGATTCGGCTACACGCGGGCTGAAAGTCATGTGTCGGGTATCGACGGCTCGGTGAACTATTTTGTCCCTTTGAACGATACGCTTGAAATATGGGACGTTAAGCTGAAAAATACCTCAAATCGGCGCAGAAGATTAGCCGTTATCGGTTATGTGGAATTTGCGCTCGGTCACGCCCTGATCGACATCATTAATCAATGCGACGATCAGCATTTTAACCGAATATATTTCGACAGGCAGTTAAATTCTTTGTTCGCGACAAAAACTTACTGGGTCACTAAAAATACTTCCACCCAGCATCAGGAAAACAACGAATGGGATCAATGGGCTTTTTTTACGCTGAATCAGCCCATTAAAAAATACGAAACGGTGCGCGAGCAATTTCTCGGTTTTTACCGCAACGAAAATAATCCCCTTGCCATCGAACGCGATTCTTTTTCCTGCCGGGACAGAGATTTCGGCAATGTGGTCGGCGCCATCTGGAGTGAAATAGAGCTGGAGTCGGGACAGGAAAAGCGCTTCCACTTCAAATTGGGAGTAATACCGAAAGACCGCTTTGATCGGAAAAAGAAGGTCGTCATTGAAAAATACCATTCCGATCGTGCGGTTGATCAGGCGCTGAACGAAGTTAAAGACTATTGGGAACGGTTTTTTAGCTCAGTCAGGGTCAAAACACCGGATAAAGAACTCAATATCTTTCTTAATTACTGGACGCCTTATCAGGCAAAGATGGCGTTTGACGTGGGACGGGTAGCCAGTTTTTATTATTGGGGAATTGCCCGCGGTTACGGTTTCAGAGATACGGCTCAGGATACCATTGCCGTTACCATCGCCCATCCGGAAAAAGCCCGCGAACGCATTAAGCTGCTGGCGCGGCAGATGTTCAGGAACGGAAGCGTCTATCATCATTTTTACGGCGACGGACAGGGCGAAACCACCGGACATTGCGACGATCCCCTGTGGTTTATTCTCGCTGTTTCCGATTACATTAAAGAGACCGGAGATCTGGAAATTCTGAAACACAAAGAACGATTTCTCGATACGAAGGAAGAATATCCGATTCTGCAGCATCTTTTGGCGGTTGTTAATTTTGTGGAAAATAATCTCGGTAAACACGGTTTGCCTATTTTCGGGCGCGGCGATTGGAACGACACACTTGACTATATCGGCGGCGACGAAGGAGGAGAAAGTGTTTGGGGCGCCATGTTTTACGCAACCCTGTTAAAGGATTTAATTGAGTTGCTTGAATTTATCGGCAAAAACAACGAATTAAAACGGGTAAAAGCGGTACAAAAAAGTTTAACAGAAAATATCGAACGCTATTGCTGGGACGGCGAATGGTATATTCGGGCTTTCGGGCAGGACGAACGCAAAATCGGATCTGGCGAATCGGAAGCGGGACAAATTTTCCTCAATACTCAAAGCTGGGCTGTTCTGGCGGGATTGCCGGATAAGGATCGGCTTATCAAAGCCATGGACAGCGTGAAAATCAAACTGGACACGCCGTACGGACCCAAAATTTGCGCGCCCGCCTACAGAAAAATTGACCCCGACATTGGTCTTGTCACCCGATGCGTGCCGGGCAAAAAGGAAAACGCCGCCGTTTTTTGTCACCCCACTACCTGGTTAATTCAGGCTGAATGCTTACTGGGTCGCGGTAATCACGCTTATGAGTATTACAAAAAACTTCTGCCGTCAAATCTTAATTCCAGCCGATTTAAGACCGAACCCTACGTTTACGCTCAATATATTACCAGCGACGAGCATTCCACGGCGGGGCAGGCAAGTCATTCCTGGCAGACCGGCACGGCAGCCTGGATGTTTCGCGTGACTCTGGATTATCTGATCGGGGTGCGGGCTACATTAAAGGGATTGCTGATCGATCCGGTTATTCCGTCTTTTTGGAAGGAATTTTCAATCGAAAGAGTTTTTCGCGGAAGCACTTATAAAATTCACATAAAAAATCCCGACGGTTTACAAAAGGGAGTTAAAAGTATCAAAATAAACGGTAAGCCGATTTCGGGCAATATCTTACCGCTTTTCAAAAACGAAGAAATTGATGTTGAGGTATTGATGGGCGGATAAAAAACGCTTGACAAATTAATGGTTTATTTATATCTTATGGAAAGTTTTTATTCAAAATAAACTTAATGGGTTCGACGATAATAACAGCTCTTTTTTGCACGATAAAAGCGCTGAATGGGTTTTAGTTTATCATAAATGTTTTAATCGAAAAGAAATTATGAAAGGAGGTGAGTCGCAGGAAAAGGGTAGTCTCTTATTTTTAATTAATTGTTTTAAAATCCACTAATCATGGGAGGATGGTATGAGCAAACTTGCTTCAATCCTTTTGATTTTTACCCTTCTCGTAACCTATGGTATGGCGCAAACACCAGGTACCAAGGTTGATGAAACGACTGCTGACTGGATGCACTATTATGACAACCTTAACCAATTCATCTATGTTAACCCTGCGGATAAAAAAGTTCATATTACTTACAACTGGAGCCAGGAAGACCCGGATTCCGCAGAGGCTATCTTTGCTCGTTATCAGAACGTAACCGACGGAATCAAAACCGATATCCGCGCCCGCGCAGGTAACGGTAATATCGCCATGGGAGCTGACGGCGCTTTGCTAATCTCCGTGACCGATCCCGTAATTGCCTGGGGTTACTACGGCTGGTGGGGAAAAGGGTGTTTCCTGTACAAAGAAACCGCCCCCGGCTCGGCTAAGTTCGATTCTCTGAATTTCTTCAGCACTGACCTGGGTCACGGAAATCCCGCCGAACTTTTGAGCTCCCGTTTTGTCGTTGACGAAGCCGGTGTTATTCACTGGATCGCTTACGGCGGTTGGGGTTCGGGATGGACCTATTTGAATTCCGACGACGGCGGAATCAGTTTCAACGAACCCGTTTTCTTCGGTCGTCAGAATCCGGCTGGCTACCAGTCGATGAAATTCGCCGTTTATTTTGATCCTTTCGGCGGTCGCGTGGCGGCAGGACCCGGCGGTCTGGTTGCTCTGGTCGCTCAGGATCAGGGACGCGACGTTTTTGTTGCCGAGTCGTTTGACTATGGTCAGACCTGGCCCGACAACACTCCCGATGTCGGCGACTCCACATTAACTTATGACGTCACCGGTTTTGGTCCCTTGCTGGCGCCCGATTCGGTGAACGCCCGTCCCAATCAGTTCAACGACGCTATTTACGACAAGGACGGAAACCTGCACGTGGTTTTCGAAGCCACTTTCTGGTTCGACACCTCTCAGGTTTATCATTCCCGTAATCCTTATCCCGGTTATCTGAACGGCGACGGCGTTAACGGCGATACCGTTCTTTATTATGGCGGCGTTTATCGCGAACGCCTGATGCACTGGAGCCCCAACAGCGGTCTTGAAGTGGCGGCTTATTCAATCGCTCCGACAACTCAGCCAACTCTCGGCTGGGAATATCGTAATCTGACATGTCGCAGTCGCGGCACAAACATCCACGCTCCCACGCTGTCTTATGACGCCGATAACGATATGCTTTATGTCGGTTGGACTCAGGGTTCCGACGCCTGGGCGGATTGGGTGGATGATCGCTATCTCGGTTATACCGATCTTTATGTTGCCGGTTATAATCTCAATACCGGCGTATGGACGCCTCCGGTGAACATGACAAGCACCCCGAATTTTGACGAACGTAATTTGGTGTTCAACAAACAGGTTATCGACGGTAAAATTTACATGTTCTATACCGGCGACGAAAAACCTGGTATTAACGTTTGGTATTGGCCCGGCGAAAAAGCGGGAGTTTATGTTTATGAATTTCCCGTTTCGAAGCTTTCCACAGGCGAAACGCCCGGTCAATTGGTCGATGAGACCACCGCCGACTGGATGCACTATTATGACAACCTTAACCAATTCATCTATGTCGATCCTTCCAATAAAAAGGTTCACATTACTTACAACTGGAGTAAAGAAGATCCCGATTCCGCAGAAGCTGTCTTTGCCCGTTATCAGAACGTAACCGACGGAATAAAAACCGATATCCGCGCCCGCGCAGGTAACGGTAATATTGCCATGGGCGCTGACGGCGCATTGCTGGTTTCCGTAACCGATCCCATAATTGCCTGGGGCTACTACGGCTGGTGGGGAAAAGGATGTTTTCTGTACAAAGAAACCGCCCCCGGTTCGGCTAAGTTCGATTCTCTGAACTTCTTCAGCTCCGACCTGGGTCACGGAAATCCCGCCGAACTTTTGAGCTCCCGTTTTGTCGTTGACGAAGCCGGTGTTATCCACTGGATCGCTTACGGCGGTTGGGGTTCGGGATGGACCTATTTGAATTCCGACGACGGCGGAATCAGTTTTAACGAACCCGTTTTCTTCGGTCGTCAGAATCCGGCTGGTTACCAGTCGATGAGATTCTCCGTTTACTTTGATCCTTTTGGCGGTCGCGTGGCGGCAGGACCCGGCGGTCTGGTTGCTCTGGTCGCTCAGGATCAGGGACGCGACGTTTTTGTCGCCGAGTCGTTTGACTATGGTCAGACCTGGCCCGACAACACGCCCGGCGTCGGAGACAGCACTTTAACTTATGATATTACCGGTTTCGGCGAACTGCTGGCGCCCGATTCGGTGAACGCCCGTCCCAATCAGTTCAATGACGCTATTTACGACAAGGACGGAAACCTGCACGTGGTATTCGAAGCCACTTTCTGGCTGGATACCGCAGAGGTATATCATTCCCGTAATCCGTATCCGGGCGAAGGCGCTAATGACCTCCTGTATTTTGGCGGTAAAATGGCTGAGCGTTTGGTCCACTGGAGCGCGAGCACAGGTCTGCAGGTCGCCGCTTATTCTCTGGCTGCTAAAGCCGGTCCTCTGGGTTGGGAATATCGCAACCTGACCTGCCGCAGCCGCGGTACCAACATCCATGCTCCGACCTTGGCTTACGACGCCGAGAACAACATGTTGTATATCGGCTGGACGCAGGGTACGGAAATGTGGGGCGAAACCAACGAAGACGGTCTCTTTTTGGGCTACACCGATCTGATGGCTGTTGCTTACGATATCACCAATAACAAATTCAGCAATCCGATCGATTTTACCAAAACGGCTAATTTTGACGAACGCAACCTCGTATTTAACAAACAGGTTGTTGACGGCAAAATTTACATGTTCTACACAGGCGATTCCAAACCGGGTATCAACGTTTGGTACTGGCCCGGCGAAAAAGCGGGCGTTTATGTGTATGAAATGCCGACCAGCGTTTTTGACTTCTCAACCGCTATCGATAACGGCAATAATCCGGTTGTGACCAAATTCGATCTGGCGCAGAACTATCCGAATCCGTTCAACCCGACAACGACTATCGAATACAGTCTGCCGAAGACCAGTCATGTTACTCTGACTGTTTACAACATGCTCGGTCAGAAGGTGAAAACTCTGCTTAACGGCGTGATGGAAAAAGGCAGTCATCAGGTTGTATGGAATGCTACTAATGAAGCCGGCGCTAAAGTTTCTTCCGGAATTTACTTTTATCGCTTGGAAGGCGACTTCGGCGTAAAAGTTAAAAAGATGGTTCTCGTGAAATAACGCTTGCATCCGTCAGGTAAATAATAAGGGATAGTCCGTTTCGGACTATCCCTTTTTTAATGATTCCTCGGCTCTTCCGTTGTAATAACCTTCGTTCTCCGTAAAAATATTCGTGATTTGCGCTTTTTCATTATTAGAAAATACCCGTTAAAATATTCCGCAAACAAATTTTTCCGTGAACCGGCAATAGGCTTTTTTCCGCTCTCCGACTTCCGCATCAACGCCGTTTTGCGATTACGAAAACCGTTGAAAAAATTTTCCCGCGAAACCCGATAAAAAGATTTACATTTGTTATTTTGTTTATTAATTTCTCTGATCGTATTGCTATCTTCAAATTTCAGAGGATAGCTAAAGAACATAAACCGGACGAGTCAGTACAATACTGGAGAAAAGTTGTTAATAGTTGTTAGTTAATGAAAAGTAACGAGTGACGAGTTACAGAGTTACAAGGTCGTGATGGGTGACTTAATCAGATGTTTAGGATAAATTCTGTATTAATAAAAAGATATTAACCCAGTAATTTATTGCTGGGGACAAAGACGCCTTCCCCTTTTTTCCCGCCCTTTAGGGCAAAGGTGGAAGGTGAAGAGTAACAAAGTGACGAGTGACAAGTGACAAAGTGACAAAGTTACAAGGTCGTAATGCGTGATGCGTGACGAGTGATGAGTAAGACAAAAGATTATCAGAAAGCAGAATGCAGAGAGCAGAAAGCGGTGAAGCCGATTTGGCGTGCAGGGAAACCGGAGAAGCCGCTTACACTCTTAACCCTTAACCCTTAACCTTTAACGAAAATCAACAAATAAGGTAAAAGTGAAATATATTAACAAACGCCGTTGAAAGGTGGCAACGAATGAACATAACAAAAGGAGAGCGTCTATGTTTGACCGCACTATTTTAGAGAAATTGGGTATTAAAGAAAAGAACTTCGGAGCTTCGACCGGTCTTGAGTGGAGTAAAACCACGGATGCGGGAGAATTGGAAGTCTATTCTCCGGTGGACGGAAAATTAATAGCTACCGTTTATCAGGCATCGTCGGAAGACTACGAATGGATAGTCAAAAAAGCGCAGGAAGCTTTTAAATATTGGAGAACCGTTCCCGCTCCCAAACGCGGCGAAATCGTAAGGCAGATCGGGCTGCGGTTGCGCGAATACAAAGAGCTTTTGGGTGAATTGGTCACCTATGAAATGGGTAAATCCATTCAGGAAGGCTGGGGCGAAGTTCAGGAAATGATCGACATTTGTGATTTCGCTGTCGGACAATCACGAATGTTGTACGGATTTACCATGCATTCCGAAAGAGAAGAACACAGAATGTACGAACAGTATCATCCTCTGGGTCCCGTGGCTATTATTACGGCGTTTAATTTTCCGGTTGCCGTTTGGGCGTGGAACGCTATGATCGCCACTGTCGCCGGAGACGTGAATGTCTGGAAGCCGGCTTCCAAAGTTCCTTTGACTGCGATTGCCGTTCAGCACATTGTCGGCGAGATTATCAAAGAGAATAATTTGCCGGAGGGATTGTTCAATCTGGTCATCGGCAAGGGTTCCGTAATCGGCGAAAAAATTCTGGAAGATAAAAGGATTCCTCTGGTTTCTCTGACCGGTTCAACCGCTGTGGGAAAACATGCGGCGTCCAAAGTCGCCAGCCGTCTGGGAAAATACATCATGGAATTGGGCGGAAATAACGCGATAATTCTCACCCCGCACACCAATCTGGAGCTGGCGATTCCGGCGATCGTTTTTGGCGCCGTGGGAACCGCAGGGCAACGATGCACAACCACGCGCCGTTTAATCATCCACGAATCTATTTTTGATCGCGTAAAGGAGTCGCTGGTTAAAGCCTACAAAAGCGTTCGTATCGGCAATCCTTTGGACGAGAAAAATCATGTAGGTCCGTTGATTGACAAAGGCGCGGTTGACACTTACTTGAAAGCCCTGGAACAGATTAAAGCCGAAGGCGGTAAAGTGATTTTCGGCGGAGAAGTGCTGAGCGGTCCGGGATATGAAGCCGGAACGTATGTATTACCCACGCTGGTCGAAGCAGAAAACCATTATTCCATTGTTCAGGAAGAGACCTTTGCTCCGATTCTTTATCTGATTAAATACAGCGGAGACGTGCAAAACGCCATCGATATTCAAAACGATGTGGTTCAGGGATTGTCTTCGTCGATCTTTACGGACAATTTGCAGGAAGCCGAAACCTTTCTTTCTGCCTGGGGTTCGGATTGCGGTATCGCCAACGTCAATATCGGAACTTCCGGAGCCGAAATCGGCGGCGCCTTTGGCGGCGAAAAAGAGACCGGCGGCGGAAGAGAATCCGGTTCCGATGCCTGGAAAGCCTACATGCGCAGACAGACCAATACCATCAACTACGGCAAAAAGTTACCTCTGGCGCAGGGAATTAAATTCGATATCTGATCGAAATGAAATATTAAAAAAAGGGGCTCGAAATCGAGTCCCTTTTTTAAATTTAGGCAAATTCCCGCTCTTAAAAGCCACAAACTTTTAGAAATTAAATAACTCAAGCCGGTTGAACCACAATCCAAAAAACAAGAATTAAATTTTCCTTTGCGTCCTTCGTGCCTTCTTTGCGAGCTTCGCGGTTGACATTTTTTTAACCAAAAGAAACGGAGCTTCTACCCAACGTTTAATTAATCGCTGTCCGGCTTTTTCCGGATCCGGCATCTTTCAATCGGAAGGATAGAGTTTCTGCCACCATTGCGGCTGATCTTTTAACCAGCGATCAAACCAGGCAATAATGGTTTTTGTCCAAAGCTTCCGTTTGTTGTAAGTAAGAATATGATGATTTTCGCCCTTTATTTCCACCAATTCAACCGTTTTACCAAGCAGCTTTAAAGCCGTGTAAAATTGAATGCTTTCGCCCGGCGGCACGTTTGTGTCCGAAGTGCCGTGCAAAAGCAAAAGCGGCGTGTTCACTTTATCGGCGTTAAAAAGCGGACTTCGATCCACATAAATGTCTTTTCTGTTCCAGGGAAAACTGTTAGCCGTAGCGACCGCGCTGTAGAGATACCCCCAATAGCCTTCGCCCCAATAGCTTGAAATGGAACTGATCCCGGCGTGGGAGACAGCCGCAGCAAACAGATCGGTTTTTGTCAAAAGATTCATGGTCATAAATCCGCCAAACGAAGCGCCGATACATCCCACCCGTCGGGGATCGACAAAGGGATGGGCGGCGAGAAATTTTTTGGCGCCGTCGATGATCTCGTCGGCTACGATTTTTCCCCAGTCGTTCACGTGCAGGGCGGAGAACTCCTGCCCGAAACCCGTGGCGCCGCTAGGCTGCATAACGTAAACCACATAGCCGTTTGCCGCCCATAGTTCTTTGGGATAACGTCCGCCGAAATCTCTGCTTACCGGATTTGTACCGCCGTAGTAGTAAACAATACAGGGATATTTCTTTTGCGCGTCGAAATCGGGAGGATAGTAAATTCTGCCTTCTATTTCCGTCCCGCGGCTGTTGATGAATGTCCAGCGTTCTGTTTTGCCGAATTGCACATAACGAAATTTGCTTTTCCCGGGATCGGTCAAAATTCGATATGTTTTCTTTTTTAAATCTATGCTCACGATCTTCGGCGGCAGAGAAACGCCCGAAACAACGCTTACCGCGACGGGTTTTTTTAAGGCAACGGAAAAAGAACGGATAACGTCGCCGCCCACCGGGATTTTAAGAAACGTTTTGGCTTTTACGTTATATTCGTAAAGCGTTTTGTACGATCGGTCGGTTGTGACAAAATAGATTCGATCGGAAGCCCGTCCCCAGAAAGCCCGATTAACGGAGGGATTGAAATTTTTCGTTACTGCTTCGATCTTTCCGGTTTTCAGATGATAGAGATAAGCCTGAGTGTCGTATTCGTTGGGAATCGTACCTTCCGGCACATTTACGCCCAGCTCGCCAAACATGGACGGACCGCCGGTAAGCAAAAGATATTCTCCGTCGGGCGACCATTCGGCGGATCCCGACCATTTGACCGTCCACAAAGAGTCAACCGAAAGATCGTCAAGATGCAGAATAAAGAATTGCGTTTTGGAATAAGGTCTTTCGCTGTAATCGGGAATCCAGCGCGTGAAGATTAATTTTTTGCCGTCCGGGCTGATGCCGTTCAAATCGGTGCTTAGTCGTCCCGCGGTAAGCCTGATCCGGGTTCCCGAAGGAATATTCACCTTGTAAAGAAAACTGCGGTCGCGCCATTTTTGCCAGCGATCGGTCATGCCTTGCAAACGCTTAACGCCGGTTTTGTTTTCTTTTGCTTTTTCCGTAACGCTGTAAATTAAAAATTCGCCGTCGGGCGACCAGGTGTGGCTGCCCAGATTCTCAATATTTTTCAAAAGGGGTTCGGAAGTGCCCTTTTTAAGATCAACAATCCAGAGCGTGCTTTTGTTCTTTTCGGAAACCTTGTACGAAAAGCGTTTGCCCGTCGGCGCCCACTGAATCCGGCTGATTTTTGTACCCCCGCGAAACGTTTGAACCAAAGAGCCGTCTTTAACCTTCCGAATTTCAATCCAAGTTTCCGATTTGTCGCCGGGGGGAAGAGCCTGTCTTAATCCGATGGCTGCCAGTTCGCCGTCGGGAGAAACAGAAACGCTTGTGGGTTTGGGCGAGTCTAGCAAAAGGTTAACGTTCAAGAACCGTTTCGGTGAAAGGGAAATTTTCGGATCATTCGTCTCCCCTTGGGCGGGAACTTTAAGCCTTGCCGCAACCGACCAGCGAAAAGATTTAAGCGGATCGTTCAGCGTTTGAATCAGCAGCAAATGCTTGCCCGTTTCCGGATTAATTTCTTCGGATGTTCTGAATATCGGCTCCGGTTGACCGCTCGAATCCTGAAGAGCCGATGCCGGCTGGCTTAGAATCGGTTTACCGTCAACAAAAAGCCGGAACAATTGAGTGCTTTTTATTTCGATTTTCAGGGTGGTAAAACGTTTTGCATTAATATACGACGCCAGATAATACATCTGCGGATGGCGGGCGTTTTTTTGGTAGTCAAGAATTATCGAATCGCCCCTACTCCGATACTTCACCCATTTCAGAGATGTTTGCGCGTCCCATTGAACCCGATCGTTCTCGGACGGCAGCCAGTTT